>CAZOXN010000736.1:0-1795 GCA_964583655.1 uncultured Desulfarculaceae bacterium
GAACTTGCCTTCTGCCACCTCCCGGGCGGCCCTGACGATGGCCCCTCCCATCTCGTTGTTCAGGAGGCCCAAGGCCATGTTGGCCTGTGCCGCCGCCTCCTTGATGACGCCCAAGGCGCGTATGAACTCACGGGGAAGACGCCTGCCACTTATAGGGAAGTTCTCCAAGGCGCGCTGCGTCTGGGCACCATAGTAGGCCGAGGCCGGGACCCTCACCTCCCCCATGGAGTCCCGTTCGATCCGATATCCCGCCATGGGCTCCCCCCGCCTCAATCCCCCAGACATATCCCGAGATCCCGGGCCGTCTGGACGGTGTCGCAATCCAGCGGAACCCGTTTCATCCTCTCCACCGCGAGCTTCAGGGGGACGGCCACCATACCGGGGGGGTTGTGGGAGACCATGATCCCGCGCTGACCCTCCTCTATGAAGCGGACAGCAGCCGCCCCAAAGCGCGTGGCGAGAAGCCGGTCGAAGGTGGTGGGGGAACCGCCGCGCTGGAGGTGCCCCAGGACCAGGGATCGGGTGTCCTTTCCGGTGCGGGCGCGGATCTCGCGGCTGACGCTCTCCGCCACCCCTCCCAGGATCGGCTCCGTCCTTCCGAGCTCCCCCCGTCCCTTGGTCGTGATGGTCCCGCCCTTCGGGGCCGCACCCTCGGCCACCACCACGATGGCATAGCGCCTGCCGCTAAGCTCGTTTTCCATCACCTTCTTGCAGACCTTCTCCATATCGTAGGGGATCTCGGGGATGAGGATCACGTCGGCGGATCCCGAGACCCCGCTGTTGAGGGCGATCCACCCGGCATAGCGGCCCATGACCTCCACGACCATCACCCGATCGTGGGCGGAGGCAGTGGCGTGCAGCTTGTCGATGGCCTCCGTGGCAGTGGCCAGGGCCGTGTCGAAGCCGAATGTGACCATGGTCGCCGAGAGGTCGTTGTCGATGGTCTTGGGCACCCCGACGATGGGCATCCCCTTCTCGAAGAAACGCTGGGCGATCCCCAAACTCCCATCGCCACCCACGGCGATCATGCAGTCAAGCCCGAGCCGATTGAAGTTGGCCACGTTCTTGTCCGATATATCCCTCACCTCTATCTCCCCTGTGGGGGTCTCCACCTGGAACTCGAACGGATTCCCCTTGTTGGTGGTCCCGATGATGGTGCCCCCCAGCGAGGCGATCCCAGACACCATCTCCGGGGTCAGGCGCACCATCTCGCTGGGATCCAGGAGCCCGGCGTAACCGTTCTTGCTCCCGTAGACCTCCCAGCCTCGCTGGTAAGAGGACAGGACCACGGCCCTGATGACAGCATTGAGTCCCGGGGCGTCCCCACCGCCCGTGTTGATGCAGAGCCTGAGTCTGTTGGGCATGGCTCTTCCCCTCCCTTGTCTTCCTAGGGATCGTTCTGGCGTAGTATGCCACAATTTCCAGCGCAGGATCCACAACTTTTCTGCCGCCTTCTTGGCCCGAGCGGCCATGACCGGCACCCGGTTCTCGTCACCTCTTGGGTCTGCGGTCTGGTCACCGGGGGCGGGGGCCTTTTGGGGGCGACAAATACAGTGAATCCCCCATTTACTCCGGTACCAGTCGAGGGCAAAGTGATGGTCTGGCAGGATGCACACGGGCCTAACCGCGTGTCGGGAGGGGAGACCAGGATGCTCAAGACCTTTATAGTGGAAGACAACGCTGCCTTCAGGGAATCCATGAAACAGATACTCCTGGCCCACATGCCCACCGTCCTTTTGTGCTAGGCTGGCTCTTGCAGTGAGGCCCGCGAGAGGATGGACGAGTTCCTCCCCAT
>CAZOXN010000737.1:0-1775 GCA_964583655.1 uncultured Desulfarculaceae bacterium
GGGCTATCACTTGATAGATCTCCATCAGCGCACTCGTATCGCCCACCCTCACCGGATGAACCGGCCTTATGTTCAAGCGGCAGAACCCGCACCGAAGCAGAAATCCCCTCGCCTCCTCCAGGAGTTGGACCACCGAGCCCCCATCTCCCAACAGCCCTTCGGAGATGAGGTACAGATCACCCAGGTGGTTCAGGTGTTTCAGGACCTGCGAGAGGGACCCTCGAGGGAGGGCCCCTTGGCCTGTCCGGTCGGAGAGAATCACGAAGACCCTCTTGAGTCCCTCACCCGGGCCGCTCATGATACCATCCTCCTCCCCCCATCCAGGGAGGCCTCCCTCCAGAGGTCCCGAACCCGGTGGATCTCCTGGGAGCTCATCCAACGCGTCTCGTATCTCACGCCTATGGAGATGTAATGGGGACGTCGGGGGTCCAGGGGTCGAATCCCGAATGCATCGAATCGGTCGTGGACGGGCGTCCCGAAATAGACCCTCATCTGCTGCGCATTGCTGTTGCCCTGCACTGGGACGCATCCCTTGACGAATTCCAGTGTTCGAACGGCATCCTCATAGGTCTCTCCCGGGAGGCCATACTGACTGAAAAGCTCCACGTCCAGGCCCTGCGCCCTGGCTAGGTCCACCGCCTCCCTGACCCGAGAGGGTAGGAGCCCCTTGCCCAGCCCGCGGAGCACCCTATCAGAGGCCGACTCCAGGCCTAGGGCCAGGGTCCGCACACCTGCCATGGCCATGAGCCTTACGAGGTCCTCGTCCACGAGATCGGCCCTGGTCTCGAGCCAGATCCCGGCCCGGATCCCCATCTCGACCACGCCCCTCAGGAGCTCTTCGGCCCTATCTCTGGCAAAGGAGAAGCTCGGATCCGCGAGCCAAAAGCGACGGATCCCTCGGCCGTGGAGCCACCTCATCTCCTCCAGGACCCTCTCCACCGAGTGATACCGCACGCGGTGGCCGGAGGCCCGCGGGGTATAGCAAAAGACACATCTATAGGGACACCCCCTCGAGGTGAGCATTATCGCCTCTTCCAGACCCTGCTGATCCAAGACCCCGCTCAGAAATGGCGACGGGTAGGTATCCAGGGCCTCGGGGGCGTCCACCGCCCCGCCTTCGGCCCAGTGATCAGGGGAAAGCCGTGTGGTGGTCCCTGGCACTGGCTCGTCTCTCTGGCCCGACTCCATGACCTCCACGACCTTCTGGATCACCACCTCCCCTTCCCCTCGACACAAGTAGTCCATGTCAGGGAGGTCGATCATGGCCTCGGAGGGCATGAACGTGGCCTGGGGGCCCCCGAGGATCACCCGAATGGAAGGGTCCTTCTCCTTCACCGCCCTCATGAACCCCTTGATGATGAGCATGTTGCGTTGATAGGCAGAGAAACCCACGAGGGCGGGTCTGGTCTCAGCGAGGATCCCCTCGAACGAACGGGGAGATAGCCTGGTGCCCTCCCCCACATTGAGGATCACCACACGATGTCCCCTCTCTTTCAGGGCTGCTGCCAGATAACCCAGGGAGATGGGCATGGAGCAGGGCACATACGGGTTGACCTCCATCAGCAGGATGTTCATTCCGCGAACTCCCCCCCGGGGCGTTGGAGCACGCCATGGGTCGGCCTTTTCCCGCCGTGGCCCCCGCATGCGGCCCCTGATTCAAGGTAAGTGGTCAGGGGGTGGTGGCGTTTCTCGGAGCGGCTTGGCGGAGGCGCTTTGATTCTCCAGGATTTGGACCTGGGGGAAGCCCTCTCGGCCGAAGCAAAGCTGAGGCCGAC
>CAZOXN010000738.1:0-1773 GCA_964583655.1 uncultured Desulfarculaceae bacterium
ATCGTCTCGGTGAACCGTGCCATGGAGGAACTCACAGGATACACACGCAAGGAGCTCATGGGGCAGCCGTGCACGATCCTGGATTGCGACGTATGTCTCGTTTCCGGACCGACGGCAGCGAAGGAGAAGAAGTGCGATCTCTTTCGGACCGGTCAGGTCTCCAGGCGGCGCTGCGAGTTGCGCCGAAAGGACGGCCGCCCGCTCTACGTCCTCAAGAACGCCGTTGTTCTGCGCGATGGCGAGGGTCACATCATAGGCGGAGTCGAGACCCTGATGGATCTCACCGATCTTGTTGCCAAAGAGCGCGAGATAGCAGAACTGAGAGAGGTCTTGGCTGGGGAGGAGGGTTTCCATGGGATCATCGGTAACAGCCCTGTCATGATGGCCCTATACGAGATGATTCGCAACGCGGCCCGTTCCGATGCGCCGGTGATCATCCACGGGGAAAGCGGCACTGGCAAGGAACTGGTGGCCAATGCAATACACGCACTGGGACGCAGGGCCAGGAGACCATTTATCAAGATCAAATGCGCGGCCCTGAACGAGGCCCTCCTCGAAAGCGAGCTCTTCGGTCACGTCAAAGGGGCCTTTACCGGCGCGGACCGCGATCGCAAGGGCAGGTTCGAGGCGGCCAAGGGTGGAGACCTGTTTCTGGACGAGATAGGGGACATCTCTCTGTCCACCCAGGTCAAACTCCTGCGCGTGCTCCAGGAGGGAGAGATAGAACGTGTGGGGGACCAAAGGACGATCCCCATCGACGTGCGGGTCATGGCTGCCACACATCAAGATCTTCATCGTCTCATCGAGGAAGGCCGCTTCAGGGAAGATCTGTATTACAGGCTGAACGTCATCCCGATTACCGTCCCTCCCTTGCGGGAGAGGGCAGAGGACATACCCCTCTTGACAGATCACTTGGTACGACGGTTGCGGGTCAGAACCGACAAACCCATCCGAGGTCTCGAGGAGGCCTCGCTAGAGGCCTTGACGAGGTACCATTGGCCTGGGAATGTCCGCGAGCTCATCAACGTCATCGAATATGCATTCGTGGTCTGCAATGAGGAGCTCATTTCGCCACGGCACCTGCCACCCCATGTCACCCGGCCTGATGCCTCTCCGGGCTCCCCGCGAAGGGAAACAGAGAGAAGGGATCTCTTGCAGGCACTGGCGAAGGCCAGGGGACGAAAGGGCGAGGCCGCCCGCTTGTTGGGAATCAGTCGAGTGACCTTGTGGAAACGCATGAAGAGATACGGCGTTGAGATGCACCCCAAGGCCTCCTCCTGATGAAGTGCTATCACCTCAGGGCCCCTGCTCCTCGAGCCCTAATCCCGGCCGCGGCTAGGAACAAAGGGGGGGGAATGCGACGAATCCACCTCGCGGCTCGGGGAGGACCAGGAGGGATTCCCTCCTCCACTGGACTGTCACACGCCTGCCCGCCTCGATGGCACGGGGATCATTCCTCCCGACCCGTTCCTCGATCTCGATCTGAGATCTTGAACCACTCGGCTCGAAGAGAAGGATGCGGGAGGTGCCTTTCTCGAAGATCGAGATCACGGTACCGGAGAGCGCGTTCTCTGTATCCGGGTTCAAGTTCTCTTCGTCCAGGATCGCGACCTCCTCTGCCCTGATCCCAAGGGTGACAGGGGCGCCTTGGACGAATTCCACCGTCGAATGAAGGGGTCTGACTCCTACAAAGGTGCCGTTCAGCTCTTGGCAGCGGACGTGAATCTCTCGCTTCTCCGCCCTCGAGACTCGACCCCGGAAAAGGTTTCGGAT
>CAZOXN010000739.1:0-1766 GCA_964583655.1 uncultured Desulfarculaceae bacterium
GGGCATCTCTCCCGCGGAGGGATCTGGGACAGGGGGGAGGCCGAGGCCATGGCAAGGCCATCGCTGACGGATCTGCGGAAGGGTCCCGTGCCTGTCATGGCCCGTGGAGGGGGGACCGGGCCGCAAGACCTGGAACTCCTCCTGTATCCCACCATCCAGTTCCTGGACGGGAGGGATGCCAACAGGCCATGGCTCCAGGAGCTTCCAGACCCCATCACTCAGGTCACGTGGGGCCAGTGGGTCGAGGTGAACACGATGGATGCCGCCCGGATGGGGATCAGGAGGGAAGACCTGGTGAGGGTCAGGACCCACTGGGGGATCTTGGAGGTCCCGGCCTACCCCACAGATGGCGTGGCCCTCGGGACCCTGGCGATCCCCGTGGGCCAGGGACACGAGGCCATGGGCAGGTATGCACGCTCGGTCTCCGGCAATCCCTTTCGCCTGTTGGGGAGAGGGGGGGAAGATGCGTGGCCGGTGTCACCCTCCGGGGTCGTCCTGGAGCCTACCGGGAGGAGGTTCCCCCTGGCCCACACGGATGGAAGCCCGAGCCAGCACAGAAGGGGGCTGGCCCAGGCCGTGGACATGTCCCAGTGGAGAAGGGAGTTGGGCGAGGGGCGGCCGCCTAGGCTCAGGCTCCCCCTTCCAGAGGCTTACGATCCAGGGGAGGATTTCTATCCCCCGCACGGGCATGTGCGGTACCGCTGGGCCATGGTGGTGGACCTCGATCGGTGTGTGGGATGCGGGGCCTGTGTGGTGGCATGCAGTGCGGAGAACAACGTGGCCATGGTGGGTCGGGAGCTGGTCCTCCAAGGCAGGGAGATGCATTGGCTGAGGATAGAGCGGTACTGGGAGGAGGAGGCACCGCGGATCAGATTCCTTCCCATGCTCTGCCAGCACTGCGACGCGGCCCCGTGCGAGTCGGTCTGTCCGGTCTATGCCCCCCATCACAGCCCGGAGGGGCTCAACAACCAGGTCTACAACCGATGCATCGGGACGCGCTTCTGCTCCCAAAACTGCCCGTACAAGGTGAGGAGGTTCAACTGGTTCACCTTCACCAGACCCGGGCCCTTGAGACTTCAGCTCAACCCCGATGTGACCGTACGTCAAAAGGGCGTCATGGAGAAATGCTCCTTCTGTGTGCAGAGGATCGTGGAGGCCAAGGACAAGGCCAGGAGAAAGGGAGGAGCGGTGAAGGACGGGGAGGTGACCCCGGCATGCGTCCAGACCTGCCCTACCCAGGCACTGGTCTTCGGAAACCTCATGGACGCGGAGGCCCGAGTGTCCAAGCTCGTCCGCGATGTGCGGGCATACCAGGTGCTGGGGCACCTGAACACCAAGCCAGCTGTGATCTACCTGAAGAGGGTCATCACGAGGGTGTGAGCAGTATCACATGAAGCGGCAGAACGATCTCCCCAGTGGCCAACTCTCCTCGTACGAGGCCGTCCAGGGCATGGTCCTAGGGGCCATGAGGCCGCCGGGGAGGCTTTACTGGGTCCTGGTGGCGCTATGTCTCACTGGGCTTCTCTACGGGGCCTCGTGCTGGGGTTACCAGATCCTCACCGGCATGGGCGTTGCCTGGATCATGCACCCTGTCAACTGGGGCCTGTACCTCGTGAACTTCGTCTTCTGGGTCGGGATCGCCCACTCGGGGACCCTGATATCCGCCATCCTGTACCTCCTCAGGGCCAAGTGGAGGACCTCCATAGCCAGGGCAGCGGAGGCCATGACCGTCTTCGCGGTCATGATCGCTGGCCTCTTCCCCTTCA
>CAZOXN010000740.1:0-1763 GCA_964583655.1 uncultured Desulfarculaceae bacterium
CGCCAGAACCCTGGAGGAACCGGCTGCCCCCCGCACATGGCGCACTTCAGGGAGGAAAGGTCGTAGCTCCTCTTGGGCCTGTGTCGGAGCAAGGAGATGGCCATGGTGGGCACGAGGAGGAGGTCAGTGGCCCGGGCCGCCTCGATGGCCTGGAGGGTCTCCTCTGGCCCGAACTTGACTTGAGGGATCAGGGTACCGCCCACGAAGAAGGAGGAGACCATCCCCTCTATCCCTGCGTAGACGTGATGGAAGGGAACCGCGAACACGACCCTCCTGCCGTCGGGGTAGGCCCTGCTCAGGGCGGTGGCGAAGCTGCTTCGCACCAGCATGTCATGAGTGATGAGCGCCCCGCGGGGGCGCCCGCTGTCCGAAGAGGGATAGGTGTAGATGACCTCGCATACATCATCTGGAGAGGCCTTGCATCCTACCCCTGTTGACCTGGAGGGTCCCATCAGGGCCTTCCTCCCGATCTCCATGACCTCCCAGAAGTCGAACATCCCCTCGTACTGGATCCTCTCCTGGGAGAAGGAGATGACCCTCCTCAATCTGGGAAACGTCTCCGAGGGCCCCCTGGAGAAGCCTTCGAAGGCCTCAGGGCAAAGCTGTCTCAGGAGCCCCATGTAATCGAATCGATCGAAACGATCCATGAGGATCAGGGTGGATGCCTCGCACTCCCTGAGGAGATGTCTCCACTCGTGGGAACGGAAACGGAAATTCACCGGCACGCAGACCGTTCCCGACAAGGCCAAGGCGAGCCTGATCAGGACCTGCTCCGGGTAGTTGGCCATGACCACGGCCACCACCTCGCCGCCTGATACACCGATATGGTCAAGCCCTGCCGCAATCCAGGTGACTTGCTCGTAGGCATCCCGATAGCTGATTGTCCCCTCATGGGTCCAGATGAACTCCCTGGACCCGTAGGAACTGACCGTTCCCTCGAACAATTCCCCCAGTGTCTTCTCCTGCCACGAGGGATATCGACTCAGGATCGCCCTCACCCTGTCTTCTGGCGCCACCACTTCCAGTTCTCCTAACGCCTCAGGTCCATGGCCCGCACCAATGCACGAAATCCTCCAGTTCCCTCCTGGCGGACCTGTACCTGTTGACCGGAGCCTCCGGGTCTGGGTACCCCATGGAGATCCCCAAGACAAGGGAGACCTCATCCGAGATCCGCAGTTCCTCCCTGATGATCTCCGGGTAGGCCACGCACATGGCCTGGGGGACTGCCCCCAAGCCCTCGGCATGGGCCGCCAGGAGCAAGCCGTGCACGAAGAGCCCCAGATCGAATACCGACCAAGACGTGAGGGACCTCTCCATTCCCACAAAGAGGACCGAGGGGGCCTCGAAGAAGAGGAAGTTCCTGAGGTAGCTTTGGCGCACCGCCTCCTTGTCCTCCGGGTCAATGCCCACGACCTTGAACCTTCGTAACCTGTGATCCGTGGATCTCTTGGCCAGGGCCTGGGGCCACTCCTTGGGAAAAGGTATGTCCGGGTTAGGCACGGCACCCGAGGAGGCGTGGGCGTGAAGCCTCTTGGCCAGGGCCTCCTTCTTGTCACCTGTGACCGCGTAGACCTCCCAAGGCTGAGTATTCATGTACGAAGGACTCCTATTAGCAGCCCTGAGGACTCTCTCCAGGGTCCCTCTATCCAGCCTCCTGGACGTAAAGCCGCGACAGCTCTGCCTCCCCTCGAGACACGCGTAGAACTCCATGACCGGGGGGGGGGGGGGGGGGGGGGGGGGGGGGGGGGGGGGGGGGGGGGGGG
>CAZOXN010000741.1:0-1759 GCA_964583655.1 uncultured Desulfarculaceae bacterium
GCCCACGTGAAGCTGAGGCCGGTGGACTTCGCGGCCGAGGGGATATTCCTTTGTGGGACTGCCCACTATCCCAAGCACATGATGGAGAGCGTTGCCCAGGCTTACGGGGCAGCCGGCCGGGCCATCGGCATCTTGTCCCAGGATTCGGTGACGGCATCGGGTGCGGTGTGCGATGTGGATGAGAGGAGGTGCATCTCCTGCGGGGCATGTGTCGCGGCCTGCACCTATGGCGCCATAGAGCTGCACGAAACAAGACAGGGGAAGAAGGCCAAGGTCAACCCAGTCCTGTGCAAAGGGGACGGTCTGTGCAACGCCAAGTGTCCCACTGGGGCCATCTCCCTGAGGCACTACACGGACGAACAGGTATTGTGCGAGATCGATGAGGCCTTGGCTGGCATGGGAGAGTCATGAACTGGCGAAACGGTGGGTCGGAGGCCTTGGGAGTGGGCTGAGCATGGAGGCGGGGTTCGATTTCAAACCGAAGATCGTGGGCTTTTTGTGCAACTGGTGCTGCTATGCCGGGGCGGACCTCTGTGGGGTCTCTCGCTTTCAGTACCCGCCGTACATCAGGATAATAAGGCTGATGTGCTCTGGGAGGGTGGATCTGGCGTTCGTGTTGCGGGCATTTTGGAACGGGGCCGACGGTGTCTTCGTCGGGGGGTGTTGGCCTGGTGAGTGCCATTACGTCACCGAGGGGAATTACGATGCATTGGCCATGGTGCATCTGGGAAAGAGGCTCTTGGAGCGCATCGGGGTGAACCCGGAGAGGTTGAGGATCGAATGGGTCTCGGCCTCGGAGGGGATCCGGTTCGCAGAGGTGATGAACGACTTCGGTAGCAGGCTCAAGAAGATAGGGCGTCTGGGCAAGGCGGAAGGGGTGGAGGGGGGTGAGCTGAAGTCGAGGCTCGAGGGGCTCATGAAGGTGGTCCCTTACATCAAGCTCGCACACAAGGAGAAGCTGGCCTCTCACCTGCGGGGGGATGGGGAGTATGAGGTGCTTTTTACAGCCGAGGAGGTGGACCGGCTGTTTCGTGAAATGCCTTGCTATTACATAGACCCTGAAGCTTGCCAGGCCTGCATGATCTGCTTGAGGAGGTGTCCTGCCGACGCCATCGACGGGGGCAAGGACAAGATCCATGTCATAGAGCAAGACAGGTGTATAAGGTGTGGCACCTGCATGGAGGCGTGTCCTCCTCGCTTCGGTGCGGTGAGGAAAGTCATCGGTGCCGCTGCCCCGCCTCCTCCTCCAGAAGAGGCCAGGGCTTTGGGGCGGAAGGGCAAGGCGAGATGATAGATGCCAGTTTCGGTGATCATTCTTGCGGTGCGTTCGACTCCGGGGACCGCCCCGGGGGAGGTGGCCGGAGTGGAGATGTGGCGGGCCTCTGATCGGGAAGGGTTGGCCCAGCGGAGGTGCGGTGGAACAGAGTCGCGATGAGGAGCTCAGGGCCCAGGGGTGGACCAGGCAATTCTTGGCGGATGAGCCGAGGCTGAGCGAGGCAGTGGACCTTTACCGTTCCCTGGGCCTGGAGGTGCACCTGGAGCCCCTTTCCCCTGCAGAGGAGGGGGAGTGCCGCTCATGTCTGGAAGCGAACCTCGAGCGGTTCAAGGTCATCTACACCAGGCCTACAAGGGGGGGGTGAGTCGCAGGGATGGTGCCCCCTCAGCCCCCTATCTCCCCGACTCACCCAACCCAAGGCACCGAACCGACGAGACCGACCAGACAGACGGAACAGACGGAACAGACCAGATAGACGGAATA
>CAZOXN010000742.1:0-1758 GCA_964583655.1 uncultured Desulfarculaceae bacterium
CAAGGGGTGGAGGTTGTGTGTCTCCCCGAGGCGTGCCTGACAGGCAACTCCGTGGGGGAGGAAGCCTCTTCATGGGCCCTCCCACACCCGGCACCAGCGGTGCGGGCCATTGGAGATCTGGCGCGGGAGCTGAGCGTCTTTCTGCTCCCGGGCCTGATGGAGAAGGGGGACAGGGGAGAGCTTTACATCTCGCATCTCCTTTGCTCTCCGGACGGGCAGGTGCGAGTCTACCGCAAGACCCACCTGAGCCCTCAGGAGAGACGCCTCTTCGTGGCAGGCGACGAGCCAGGGCTCTTTCCGTTGGGGGCTTTCACAGCTGGTATCGCCTTGTGTTTCGAGGCCCACTTCCCGGAATGGATCGCCAGGCTCGCCCTTTCCGGGGCCGAGGTCCTCTTCTTCCCCCATGCATCGCCGAACCAATCCCCACAAGAAAAGACGGTCAGGTGGCTTCGATACCTCCCAGCGCGGGCGTACGATAACAGCGCATTCACGGTGGCGTGCAATCAGGCAGGCCATTATGCCAAGGACATCTCCTTTCCGGCGGTGGCCATGGTCTTGGATCCCAAGGGCGAGGTCCTGGCCATGGACCAGGGAGAGAGAGACGCAACGGCAGTAGCGGTCTTGGAGGCCAGTGTCATCGCCCGCATCCGGTCCCACCCCATGGCCTATTTCTTGGGGCAGAGGAGACCGGAGTTATACCGGGGAGACCATCTGGGTGTCCAAGAGGGGTGCAGGGGTACGGAGGGCACGGCAGGTGAAGGAGTATGACGGGACGCCTGCCTGTGGCCCGCACTCTGTGGTCGGTCGAGTCGAGCCACACAGAGGGGAAAGGGGGCACCGTCATTCGGGCGCAGTATCTGGCGTGATGCCCTTCGCCCTGTGTTGTAACCCTTCTTCGATCTTCCTGAGGTTCTCCCTCGCCCAAACCAGGGTCGGATCCAGTCTCAGGGCCCTGCGATACCATCGGCATGCGCCTTCCAGATCTCCCAGGTCCCTGAGGTTGCTACCTATGTTGGCATTGTCCAAGGCCGAGTTGGGGTTGATCTCCAGCGCCTTCACAAAGGCACCTATGGCCTCACGATGCCTTTTCAGGCGAAAGAGGCAGTATCCCAGGAGGTTCCATGCCTCATAGCCCCTAGGGTCCGCCTGGAGGGCCATGCCGAGGGAAGAGACCGCCTCGAGGAACTGTCCCATCTCCTTCAGGCACTGCCCTGCGTAGAAGTGTATGGCTGCCAAGTCCTCCTGGTCTGGACCGAGGGCCAAGGCCCCCTTGAGGCATTCCAGGGCCTCCTTTGGTCTTTCCAAGCCCGAGAGGGCCACACCCCTGTAAAAGAACAAAGGGGCGGTTACCCGCTCCACGGATCCCAGGACATCCAGCGCCTCAGAGAACTCTTCCAACCGCACGTGGCAGATTCCCAAATACAGCCGAAGATCGTCTTGAAGCCATGGCGGCACGCCCATCTCCAGCGCCCTCTGAAAGAGTTCGGAAGCAGCGATATAGTCTTTCTCCTCGAACTCGCACCGCCCCAGGTGATAGATAGCAGGGCCTGAGCCCGGAAGTAGGGAGCAGGCCTCGGTCAAGGCGCTTCGCGCAGAGGCAAGATCCCCCCTTTGAAGATGGATGATCCCCAGGTACATCAGGCCCTCTCCCTTTAGGTCAGCCGAGGAGGTCGATTCGATAACGGCCCTGATGTGCCTCTCGGCCAACTCAAGATCTCCCCTGGAAAGGGCGAAGACCCCAAGTTGATGCTGGATTCT
>CAZOXN010000743.1:0-1756 GCA_964583655.1 uncultured Desulfarculaceae bacterium
TCTACACCGTGGATGGACTGAAATGGGAGCTGGAGATAAAGGACCTCCAGAGGGGGGACGTCAGGAAGGAGCTGGAGGCAGAGCAGAAGGCCCGTGAGGTGAGGGACAAGCTGCGCATGGACGAGATGGAGGCCAAGCCCTTGGTCTCCAGGGTCTTCTCCATACGATACGCCAAGGCACAGGAGCTCCAGAAGAACCTGCTCCCGCATCTGAGCAGGGACGCCAAGGGGCAGCCGAGGGGGAGCGTCGAGGTCAACGAGTTCTCCAACACCCTCTTGGTCCGGGACATCCCCGATGTGCTCGATGAGATCGCAGGGCTGCTGGCCCGTCTGGACAGGCCCCTGCCCCAGATCCTCATAGAGGCCCGGATAGTGGAGGTCAACACCGACGCCGTGAGAGATCTCGGGATCCAGTGGGGGGGGCGTTTCCAGTCGCCAGGAGGAAACCTATTCGGAGGTGCAAGCCGCATCTCTACCAGCCCGCAGACCGGGGATACCATAACGACCATCGCGGACAGGGCCTTTGCCGTGAATTTCCCTGCTGCCTTTGCCGCAGGCGGTCCCACAGCCGCCCTCGGGATCACTCTTGGGACCCTGGCCAAGAACCTGCTGCTGGATATCCAGCTGAGCGCCCTGGAGACAGAGGGGCGGGCCCAGATCCTGTCGAGACCCAAAGTGATAACCACCGATAACTTCGAGGCCGTGATCAAGAGGGGGGAGGACATCCCGTACGTCCTGCGCAGGCAGGCGGACGAGGTCCCGGATGTCCAGTTCAAGGAGGCCAAGCTCCAGTTGAAGGTCCGTCCCCACGTAATCGGCGAGGACCGCATAACCATGGATATCGCTATCAACAACGATGCGCGTTCGTCCGACGCCGTCGTGGCCACTGGGATCGAATTCCCCATCATCAGCAAGCAGGAGGCCGTCACCCGGGCCCTGGTTAGGGAAGGGGAGACCGTGGTGGTAGGTGGAATCATCCAGCACACCAAGCGGAGCACAGAATCCGGGGTCCCTTATTTCAAGGACATCCCGGTGCTCTCCTGGCTATTCAGCAGGAAGCAGAGGCAGGAGATCACCCGCGAACTCCTCATCTTCATCACACCGAGGATACTGGAGGAGACCGGGGCATGAACGCCGGGCCGACCCTCAAGGGATATCACCCAGGGTATGTACGCATAGGGGCCATGCTCGTCCAGGAGGGGAAGATCACCGAGTCCCACCTCCAGGAGGCCCTGCGCAGGCAGGAACAAAGAGGGGGAAGACTGGGGCAGATCCTGGTGGAGATGAAGGCCATAGCCGAGGAGGAGATCCTGCGGACCTTGGCCCAGCAATTGCGCATCCCCAGGGCCCAGATCCCCAGGCTGGCCAACTTCAGCACAGAGCTCCTGAGCGTCATTCCAGAATCCCTGGCAACTCGCTACAGGGTCATCCCAATTAAGAAGGAGGGGAACCTCCTCTCGGTGGCCATGGTGGACCCTTTTGACATCCCGGCCCTGGACGACCTGAGGGTGGCCACCGGCCTGGAGATTCAGCCTCTCATCGCCTCGGAGGCCGAGGTCCAGGACGCCATAGAGAGGCTCTATCGGCAGAGGGAGGGGGAGGAGCCAGCCCTGAGTCAGGACCTCCTCAGGGACATCTTGCAGTCCGACGTGGAGCTCCAGAAGAAGGAGGAAGAGAAGCTCGACCTGGACAAGATCAGGATGCAGGTGGAGGACGCGCCGGTGGTGCGCCTCGTGGATTACATCATCTCCAACGCG
>CAZOXN010000744.1:0-1754 GCA_964583655.1 uncultured Desulfarculaceae bacterium
GAGCGACCTTGGAGAGGCGTCTGAAGGCTGAGGAGGGGCTCTGGCGGTACCTGAAGTTCAGGGCTCATCGCCTCAGCGATGCGGGCAGGGACGAGATCGGTGTGCTCATCACGCTGGAGGATACGACAGAGCTGCGTTTCATGGAGCAGGAAGTGGCCAGGGGCCAGCGCCTAGCGGCCATGGGTGAGATGGCAGCGAGCATCGTGCATGAGGTAAAGAATCCCCTCTCGAGCATCCAACTCTTCGCAGGACTCATGGCGGAGGAGACATCCAAAGATGCAAGGCAGGAGTTCATGCGACAGATAAGGTCGGTGATCGATACCGTAGACCAGATGCTCACCAATCTCCTGACCTTCGCCAAACCGTTGCGGCCAAACCTCAAGGTGATGGACGCTGCCCGGTTGCTCGAAGAATGCCTTGGTTTCGTGCGTCCCTTGGCGCAGCAGAGGGGGGTCGGACTGGATCTCTCCGGCCAGGGTCAGGTCCCATTGGTCAGGGGTGACAGGGACTTGTTGAAGCAAGCCCTGCTCAATGTCCTCCTGAATGCCTTTCAGGCCATGCCCGAGGGAGGCCATGTCAGGGCATGGGTCAGGCAGTGCGGCTCGACCAAGTGCGGATGGGGACCGGTGCCGGAGAGGGAGCAGGCCTTCCACGGGGAGGCGGACTGGGTGGAGATCGGGATCCAGGATACAGGAGAAGGCATTGCCCCGGATCTGCAGCAGAGGGTCTTCGACCCCTTCTTCACCACCAGGTCCGGGGGCAGCGGACTCGGGCTCTCCATAGTGCACAGCATCGTCAAGGCGCACCGCGGGAGCATCAGGCTTCAGTCCGAGCTGGGCGAGGGGACCTGTGTGATGATCAGGCTGCCCAAGGATCAGCAAGGGGCGGTCAAGGGGAGAGAGGGGGCTCTTCGGTCTGACAGCGCCTAAGGAATACCAGGAGAAGAGACGAACATGGAGAACCCGAAGATACTCGTGGTAGAGGACGACCCCCACATGCGCACGGGACTCGATGCGACCCTTCGCAAGGCCGGTTACCGGGTGGAGGCGGTGGTGGACGCCCGGGACGCAGTGGAGAGGATCCGCCGAGACACCTTCGGACTGATCCTCACGGACCTCAAGATGCCCAACGGATCAGGCATGGAGGTCCTCAGGGAGGCTCGCGTGGTGAGTCCGGCCACCCCTGTGATGCTCATCACGGGCCACGGGACCGTGGAGGTGGCAGTGGAGGCCATGAAGGAAGGGGCGGTGGACTTCATACAGAAGCCCTTTTCCCTCGAGGAACTCGTGGAGGCAGTGGAGAGATGCGCCAACACGTCGATGGAGTTGCGCCCGGCCGGCAATGAGGCCGTTGACACAGGGATCATCACTCAGGACCCCAAGGTCTTCCATGTGATCCGGACAGCTCGTACCGTCGCCTCCACCAAGGTCCCGGTCCTGATACAGGGCGAGAGCGGCACGGGAAAGGAGCTCCTGGCCAGGTACATACACGCCATGAGCCCACGCAACGACCAGTCTTTCGTGGCGATCAACTGCGCGGCCATCCCTGAGAATTTGCTGGAGAGCGAGCTCTTCGGGCACGAGAAGGGGGCCTTCACTGGGGCGAGCTCCAGGAAGATAGGGAAGTTCGAGCTGGCAGACCGCGGCACCCTGCTCCTGGACGAGATCGGGGAGATGAGCCTGGTCCTTCAGGCCAAGCTCTTGAGGGTCCTACAGGAGTGGCAGGTGGACCGGATCGGGGCCAAGGCCCCAGTC
>CAZOXN010000745.1:0-1752 GCA_964583655.1 uncultured Desulfarculaceae bacterium
GATGGGGGGGAAGCTCTGGTTTTTGGATATCGAGTCCCTTGGCAGGCTCAGCCTCACAGGGGGAGAGGGCCCAACCGTCTCGGTCCAGACGAGATATCAGCGCCTGGATCTTCTGCGGCTCAGCGGTTTCGGTCTATGCATGATCCTGGACGGCAGGATGCAGTTGGCAGAGAGCGACGAATGGATATACCACGAACTCCTCGTCCACCCCGCCTGCGTGATCCAAGGGGACCCCCGCAGGGCCATTGTCCTGGGCGGGGGGGACGGCTGCGCCTTGAGGGAATTGCTCAGGTATTCCAAATTGGGTGAGATCGTCCTGGTGGACATCGACGAGGAGGTCCTGGCCGTCTCCAAGGAGCACCTCCTCCCCCTGAACAGGGGGGCCTTGAGCGACCCTCGGGTGAGGCTCGTCTGCTCGGACGCCATGGAGTTCCTCAGGAAGGACACAGGGCTCTACGACGTCATCATATCCGACCTCACGGAACCCTTCGACCCCCTCGAGCCCGGGGCGGTCCTTTCATCCCATCTCTACTCGCCCGAGTTCTACCAAAGCATCACGCAGAGGCTCGCCCCAGGAGGGGTCTTCGTTTGTCAGACCGGGGGGATCCTGTGTCAGCCAGAACATGACATCTATTCCAGGGGGATCATCCAAGGGCTCAAAGATCAATTCGCCCACGTGACCACATGTTATGAGTTCATCCCTTCCTTCGCCGAGCTATGGAGTATCACCCTGGCCGCGGCAAGGCCTCTGGAGAAGACCGCACGGGAGGTCGATGAGGCGTTGAAGCGACTAGAGGTGAAGGGGCTCAGGTATTATGACGGGATCTCCCACCAGCGGGCCTTCTCCGCGCCGCCCACATTACGTTTCAAGTAGCGATGAAGACAGGCCATTGTGGAGCCAAGGAAGAACAGGGTGAGTCAAGCCACTTCTCGGATGCCCTCTCTCCCCTTCTCGAATGCCTCCAGGTTCTTTTCCAGCAGGTGAGAGGGCATCAGCTCCCGAATGACCTGGGCGAAGTGCCCTCGTCTCACGGGGAGCACCTCAGTGGCGGACAAGGCCCCGAGCATGACGATGTTGGCGTACACCGGATCCCCCATCCCCAGGGCGATCTCCGTGGCATTGACCGTCCAGACCTTCTTGGCAAGCTTGCGAAGCGCTTCCAAGATCACGGGGAGCTCTGGATATGATGCATCGCCGGCTATGACGTCTATGGGGTAGATGGGCCGGGTGTTGGTCAGCAAGAGGACGCCAGGATTTCCGTACGGCGCCAAGACCCGCAAGGCCTCTGTCGGCTCCAGCCCCACCACCATGTCGCACTGCCCCTCCGGTATCAGCGGGGAGAACTGATCACTCCTCGATATCCTGAGGTGGCTCATCACGGATCCCCCCCTCTGCGAAGCCCCATAGGTCTCCCCTATGGTCACGGTGAACCCTTCCTCCACCAGGAGCTGCCCCAGGATCTGCGAGGCCAGTACGTTGCCCTGCCCCCCAACGCCGGTGATGATGACGTTCCATGGGTCCTTCTCCAGGAGCATCTAAACCGCCTCCTTCCTTATCGCCGACCGAGGGCATATCTCCACGCAGACCCCGCACCCCGTGCAGATGGCCTCATCTATGCGTGCCTTTCCGTTGGCCGGCTCCCAGACCAAGCCTGGACACTTGAACACGCGAGTGCACAGGCGATTGCACCCGCACTCCTTCCCCGCGCATAGGCCCTGGTCCACGCGGACCTTGTAGAGGGCCTTGCCCCG
>CAZOXN010000746.1:0-1750 GCA_964583655.1 uncultured Desulfarculaceae bacterium
TGTCCCAGTTGGACAAGACATTCCCCACCAATGACTGCTCCATGTGCATCCTCTCCCCCAAGCTGGTGGAGTGCGGCAGGCACCTCAACATCCAGATCCTGACCCTGAGCGAGGTGGAGGAGATAAAGGGGGAAGAGGGGAACTTCGAGGTCACTGTCCTCAAGCACCCCAGGTACGTGGATGAGAGCAAGTGCGTGGCCTGCGGCATCTGTGCCCAGAAGTGTCCCAGGAAGGTGGACAACCCCTTCGACGAGGGGCTCGGCCAGAGAAGGGCCATCTACGTGCTCTACCCCCAGGCCGTGCCCCTCAAATACGCCATAGACCGTGCGCATTGCATCTACTTCGAGAAGGGGAAGTGCAGGGCCTGCGAGAAGTTCTGCGAGAACAAGGCCATAGACTTCGATCAGAAGGAGGAGCGGCTCACCCTCCGGGTGGGCTCGGTCATCCTGGCCCCAGGCTTCGAGGTCTTCGATGCGGATCTCATCTCCCACTATGGTTACTCCCGTTTCCCCAACGTGGTCACAGCCAAGGAGTTCGAGAGGATCCTGAGCGCCTCGGGACCATACCAGGGGCATCTGGTGAGGCCCTCGGACCAGAAGGAACCCAAGAGGGTGGCCTGGGTACAGTGTGTGGGCTCCCGAAACATCAACCAGTGCGACCACAGTTACTGTTCTGCCGTGTGCTGCATGTACGCCATAAAGGAGGCGGTCATAGCCAAGGAGCACAGCCACTACCCCCTGTATGCGGCCATATTCTTCATGGACATGCGGACCTACGGTAAGGGCTTCGAGCGGTATTACAACAGGGCCCAGGAGGAGATGGGGGTCAGATTCATCCGTTCCAGGGTCCACACCATAGTGGAGGAGCCTGATACCAGGGACCTCCTCATCAGGTACGTCGGGGAGGATGGAAAGGTCACCGAGGAGATCTTCGACATGGTGGTCCTGTCGGTGGGGCTACAGACCTCCCAGGAGCTGGTGGACAAGGCCCAGAAGCTGGGAATAGCCCTCAACGAGCACCGCTTCTGCGCCACAAGCAGTTTCCAACCCGTGGCCACCTCCCGTTCCGGGGTTTACGTGTGTGGCGCCTTCCAGGGGCCCAAAGACATCCCCCAGGCCGTGATGGAGGCCAGCGCCGCTGCGGCAAGCGCGGCATCGGCCCTCTCCGAGGTGCGTGGCACCCTGGTCAAGGACAAGACCTACCCCGAGGAGCGAAACGTGGTGGGGGAACCCCCCCGCATAGGGGTCTTCGTGTGCAACTGCGGCATAAACATCGGCTCGGTGGTGAGCGTCCCCGAGGTGGCCGAGTTCGCTGCGACGTTGCCATATGTGGTCCACGTGGACCAGAACCTCTTTTCCTGCTCCCAGGACACCCAGGATCGCATGAAGGCCATCATCCGGGAAAAGGGGCTCAACCGGGTGGTCGTCGCCTCCTGCAGCCCGCGCACCCACGAGCCTCTCTTCCAGGAGACCTGCCAGGAGGCGGGGATAAACAAGTACCTCTTCGAGATGGCCAACATCAGGGACCAGTGTTCCTGGGTGCACCAGAACTCCCCCAGGGAGGCCACGGAGAAGGCCAAGGACCTGGTGCGGATGGCAGTGGCCAAGGCGGCCATGCTGGAGCCCCTGAGGGAATTGGAGCTGGGGCTCACCCAGACCGCCCTGGTGGTGGGAGGGGGCGTTGCTGGGATGGTGGCAGCGCGTGAGCTCGCGGCCCAAGGCTTCGAGGTGACGCTGGTGGAGAAGGGGGA
>CAZOXN010000747.1:0-1748 GCA_964583655.1 uncultured Desulfarculaceae bacterium
GCTAAGAGGGGACTTCACATCACATGAGATGCTCAAGGAAGAGGGATTGGGCGATATGGATGCGGTCGTCGCCGCGACCCCGGACGATGAGAACAACATCCTCCTCTGCCTCCTGGCCAAGAGGATGGGCGCCAGGCGCACGGTGGCCTGCATCGGCAGGATCGCCTATTCCCCTTTGGCCTATCAGACTGGGGTGGACGTGGTGGTGAGCCCCTCCCTCATTGCCGTGAACAAGATACTCCAGTATGTCAGGAGGGGGAAGATCGCCCAGGTGGTGACGCTCCCAGAAGACCAGGCGGAGATCATCGAACTGGAGGCCCTGGACACCTCCGACTTGGTCAACAAGGAGCTGAGGAGACTCAGGCTCCCCAAGGGGATGTTGGTAGGAGCCATCACGAGAGGGGACCAGCTTCTGATCCCGGATGGGGACACGGTGATCCGACCCGGGGACAAAGTGGCCATGGTGGTGACCTCCCAGTCGGTGAAGGAGTTGGAGCGTGTGACGAGCGTCAAGCTGGAGTTCTGGTGAGGCCCAATCCATGACCCCGGTGCTCGCCGTCCTCGGCCTGCTGAATCTTTTCGTAGCCGCGTCCATGGCGGCCCCTTTGGGGATCAGTCTCCTCATGGGGGAGAGGGCGTCCGAGGCCTTCGCCCTGGCCATAGCCATCACCGCCCTGGTGGGGACAGCCTTGTACCTGCCCCTGAGGAACGAGCGGCGAGAAATCTCCCGCCGGCATGCCTTCGCCATAGTCTTCTTCGGATGGGTCAGTGCCAGCGTCTTCGGGGCGATCCCTTTGGCCCTCTCGGGCACCTTCACCCCCATCGATGCCCTGTTCGAGGTCGTATCCGGCTTCACCACCACCGGGGCCTCTGTGGTATCCGCCATAAGCGAACTCCCCAGGGGGATCCTCTTTTGGAGGGCCTTGACCCAATGGCTGGGGGGGATGGGCATCATCCTCCTTTCCATCGCCATACTGCCGCTCCTAGGGGTCGGGGGGGTACAGCTTTACCGGGCGGAGGTCCCTGGCCCGTTCCACGACAAGCTCGCCCCGAGCATCGCCGAGACGGCCAAGATCCTGTGGAAGACCTACATCCTCATCACCGTGGTCCAGGCAATACTGCTTTTCTTGGGCGGCATGGACGTCTTCGATGCCGTCTTTCACTCCTTCGCCACCATGGCCACGGGCGGGTTCTCCACCAAGACGGAGAGCATCGCCCATTACGGCCATTATCACAGGGTGGTGATCATCCTGTTCATGATGTTGGCAGGGGTGAATTTCGCCCTCCATCACAGATTCCTGAGGGGAGAGTACGGTGCACACTGGGCGGACGGGGAATTCCGTTTCTACGTAAGCCTGCTGGGGCTGGGCTCCGCCGCCATGTTTGTCGTCCTCATGATGGATGTGGGTGGAGATTGGCTGGATAGGATGGAGGATTCCGTATTCCAGGTTGTATCCATAATGACCACTACCGGCTTCGCCACGGACGACTTCGACAAATGGCCTACCTTCTGCAGGTATCTGTTACTGCTGCTGATGTTCGTGGGGGGATGCGCCGGCTCCACAGGAGGGGGGATGAAATGCGTGAGGGTGATCCTGCTCTACAAGTACATGCAGGGAGAGTTGAAAAAGCTCCTCCACCCCCATGCGGTGGTCGTGGTGAAGCTCGGCCAACAGGCAGTCTCCCCTGCCCTCCTCCACAGCGTACTGGGCATGTCCCTCCTGTATATCGGGGTCTTCGTCCTTGCA
>CAZOXN010000748.1:0-1747 GCA_964583655.1 uncultured Desulfarculaceae bacterium
ACCCCGAAACCCTCCGGATCATCATACGGCACGAACTTGAACTTGCTCGCTATGGCTACCACCTCCACGAGCACGACTTAGTACACACTTCCGGGGATTGTAGGACCCTGCCATGATGTGCCCGCTTCGGCTCTCCGTGAGACAAGCGTCCGGCCACCATCAATCTCGCGTCTGCGACATCCGCTGTCGGTAGACCTCGGCCACTTGCTTGGCGCACAACTCCGGGTTTCTCATGATCGTGCGTCCCCAAAAAGTGAACACGACCCAACCATGGGCTTGCAGGAAATTCCGCTTTCTCGCATCCATCTCCAGGGTGTCTACGTTGCCATGGACGGCAAAGCCATCGCAGTAAACCGCGAGCCTCGCGTCCGGCCATGCGAAGTCCGGCACCGTGATGAGCTTCCCTTCATGGTCACGGACCTCCCACTCCCGCTCTGCAGGGGGCAGGTCTCCGATCGCTTCCAGAGCCTGACGAAGCGGCTCCTCGATCTCTCCCCGTGAGTAGCGGCGAACCGATGGATTTCGACCCTCCCGTCGATCCGCGAGCATACGATCGAGCGTCTCCAAGCCTGCTCCCACCAGGGCTTCCCTGGCTTCCACCGGCTCCTGCTGCGAAAGGACGACCAACGTGTCCCTCACGCAGTCTTTGTCGAAGAACGGGTGCCACCTCTGATTGCCGTATCGCTTGAGGCAAAGGTAGCACGCCTTCGAGCACGCGTGGCCGTACAGATGCTCCATGGCCGCTGTGGCCACCTGCGGCAGCCGGCCCGCCATCTCCTCCAGGTAACCGGCCCCTCCGGGGACGGTCTCGTAAAAGACGATCTGATCCCCTGCTGAAGCGGGCAGGTTTCTCCTTACGAAGGCCGCAATCTCTCCTGGCTCCAGTTCCAGGAGGTCTGCCGCCCCGGTCAAGAGGGCCTCGGCCAGGGTCACAAGGCTGGGAGAAAAGGACGACCAGCCGATCTTCCTCACGTCGTTCCGGGTGGGTACGGAAAGGACCAGACAATCGGTCTCGAACCTGTACGCCAGGACGAGTTCGGCGGGCTCCCCGGAGCAGAACCTGGCATGATGACTTCGCCATTCCTGTACCTGGCGGCTCCGATCCGGATCACCGGGCCGATAAGGCAAGTGTCGGCCGCAGTCCGGGCACAACCAGAACCTCCCTCCCCTGCCGGTCTTTCCTTCCAGCCGGCCCCAATTGGTGACGAGGATCTCGGCCAGGGTGCGAAGTTCCACGGGGGTCAAGAGATAAGGATATAGCCTGCATCCACGCCCACTCCCGGCCAGAAGAGTCTCCCTCCTTTCATGGTTCTGCCTTTGGCGCGACTCCTCCTCTGAGCCGATCTTGAGGCTCTCCTCCGCCTCGAAGGCGTCCACGAAGACCACGTCCGTTGCGCCAGGGAGAGGTGCATTGCAGCGCGGGCAGCGATTTCGCCCGGCCTCAACGGCCTCCTCGCACTCCTCGCAGAAGTGAAAGGCCTGCAGCCTCCCGGATGTCTCTGCATCGGTCCTGCCCGGCCTGCCCGCCAGTGAGCCTGGCCCGCCGGGAAAGAGAACGCGGATCGATCGGAGCTTCCTCCCGTTGGCGTATACGTAGTTTCCTGGTGCGAACTCCTCGATGGCCATGGCCGAAGGACGAAAGAGGGTGGGTGTATCAGGGACCCCGGGATCCAGGCTGAAGGTATCGACGGGAAACTGGTATGCCGGGAGCAAACCCCGTATGGCGAGGAAGTTCAACGTGTAGGCG
>CAZOXN010000749.1:0-1734 GCA_964583655.1 uncultured Desulfarculaceae bacterium
GAACCCACTTCGAGGTGAAGGGAAAGCGTTATCCCATCAAGGCCGGGATGACGGCTACGGCAGAGGTGGTGACGGAGAGGAAGAGCATCTTTTCCCTGCTCTTCCGTAAACTGAGGGAGTAGTTCGGGGACTTTGTCAAGACCCAGTCACGGGCGATGACTCCAGGAAGCGGACGACAGGGGAGTCCGTCATCCCCGTGCAAGCCACAAGCAAGGTTCTCTTGACGCTTCGAAAGCAGCGGATTCTGTCTCGGGGACGCCACGGATGACGGGCGGAATCCAGTGGGTTGTTGGGAGCTCACGAACGAAGGGAGGTGAGAGTTTGGAGATCAAGTATACAGGGGGTAGCATCTCCCCCGAAGAGGTGGTCCGGTTTCTCGTTCTCACAGGCCGGGCGGACCCGATCCTGGCCGAGATCGCCAAGAGGAAGGAGGTGTTGAGAAAGGCAGGCGAGATGGGGATCAGGGTCTCGGACGAGGAGCTCCAGGAGACGGCGGACGACTATCGCAGGCTCAGGGGGCTGTTTTCGGTCCAGGAGATGGAGCGATTCCTGTCGGAAGCTGGAGTCACAGAGGACGAATTCGAGACCTTCTGCGAGGAGTCGGTGTTGATGGAGAGGATGCGGGCGGCTTTGGGGAAGGAGAGTCGCGTGGAAGAGCACTTCGTCAACAACAGGGCCGCCTTGGACCGCGCCAGGATATCCGTGCTGGTGGTGGCCGACAGGGCCCTGGCGAACGAGATCGCGATCCAGGTGACCGAGGAGGGAGAGGATTTCCACGCCTTGGCGCGACGGCACTCCGTGGACGAGGCGACCCGTTACTGGGGAGGGCACGTAGGGTTGGTGAGCCGGGGGATGCTCCCAGCCGAGCTCTCCTCCAAGGTCTTCAACGCCACGGCCGGCCAGCTCCTGGGCCCGTTCGAACGGGACAATCTCTTTCAACTCCTGTTGGTGGAGGAAGTGACCCGGGCGGAGCTGGACGAGGCCGTCAGAGAGGCCATCAAGGACGCCATCTTCGAGGAGTGGTCCGCCGGGCTCGTCAACGAGGGGTTCAGAATCATCCGATAGGACGCCGGCGCGTCGCATCCCGGATTCCGTTTCTCCGGGCCACCCGTGTTCCCTCGGAAGCCCGTCTTTTTGCGGGATCGGAGGGAAGCGGACCGCGGGACTGCGCAGGCGATGAAGGATCTATCACATGGTGAAGCAAGTCCAGACGGAAAGGAGTAAAGTGAGATGGCCAAGAACAAGGATGAGATGGAGATATCTGTGGCAGAGGTGGTGGATTATCTCAGGATGACGGGCGGGTTCGCACCGGCCCTCCAAGCGGTGGTAACCAGGAAGGTCACCGAGGAGGCTGCCCGCAAGGCGGGGCTCAAGGTCTCGAACGCCGAGCTACAGAGGGCCGCCGACGCCTTTCGCGTGGCCAACGGCCTTCACAAGGCCAGCGACACCGAGGAGTGGCTCAAGGCCAACGGCGTCACCCTGGATGTCTTCGAGAAATTTCTGGAGACGAGCCTGCTTGTGGACAAGTTCAAGGAGGGGCTTGAGAAGAAGGCCAATACTGCCAAGTACTTCAAAGCCCCTGGCATCAAGGAGTCCCTGCGGGAGATGGCTTATCAGGACTGGCTGGCCAAGGCACTCAAGTGAGACGGTTGAAAAGGGTGGGGCATTTTTTCGCCCCCATCCTGGCTTTCCCAAAAGAGATGATTTTGCAATTGGTCAGGGGGGTGGCGGCAT
>CAZOXN010000750.1:0-1732 GCA_964583655.1 uncultured Desulfarculaceae bacterium
GGACAGTGGCTAGCCATGTCTCCATGACGGATCCCTCACCCCTTCTTCACCTTCCCGAAGATCCCTCCCTCCGCCAGGTCCTCTGGCTCCCTTCCGGTGATGGCCGTCTCGAGATCCCGCAGGAACTTGACCATTCCCTGGAGAAACAGGAGTGCCGACCCGATGGGGATCATGGCCTTGACCGGAAAGAGGGGGGTCTCCAGGACGGAGGCCGCTGCCTCCTTCTTGACAAATGCCTCGTGCGCGAGCCCTGAGCCGAAGTAGACGACGGTCCCGACGAAGACGAAGAAGAGGAGCCACGTGAAGCAGTCTATGATGGCCTTGGTCCGGTAGTGGAACCTGCTGTAAAGGACATCCACGCTCACGTGGGCCTTGTTGAGGAGCGTATATCCACCGGCCAAGAGGGAATAGGCGCATAGGAGGTACCCGTTGTACTCCATGACCCACAAGGTGGGGCGGTTGAACAGGTATCGAGCCGCGACCTCGTAGACGATGGTCACGAGCATGATCAGGGCTAGGTACGAGACCACCTTTCCTATCCAGCCGTTCACGAGATCGACGAACTTCAGGAGCCTTTTCATAGACCGCCCTCCCCTCGCAGGGGCCTCACCGGGCCCCTCCTCGATGCAGGCCCTCCCCGGAGACTCGCCACGGAGTCCCTCTCAGATCTTGCCCTTGTCCTTCATGAACTTTTTGACGATATCCACCATCTCCTTGCACCTCGGGCTCTTGGCGGCCAGATCATCCCACACCTTCACGGCGGTCTCCCTGAGCCTGGCCACGTCAGCATCGGAGAACCTTATGGCCCCCTTGAGCCCCCCGTCCATGAGGGAACGCATAAGGCCCAAGGCGTCCTCCCTGTCATACCCCTCGTCCATCTTGTCCAGGATCTCGTCGATGGCCTCCTGGACCGCCTTCTGCAGATCGGGGCTCAGGCTGTTCCACGCCTTGAGGTTGGCATAGAGATCCGTTGTGGGTTTGATGAACCCGGGATAGTAGACGTAGTCCACGACCTCGTGGAGCTTCATGGCCTTCAGGGCCAGGGTCACGTAGATGGTCCCGTCTATGGTCCCCCTCTGCAGGGCCATGTATTGCTCCACCCCTGGCATCCCGACAGTGGATGCCCCTAAGGCGGCCAGGATCTTGGCCTCCATCCCCGGGGCCCTGAGCTTCATCCCCTTCAAGTCGTCCAACCCGTCGATCCGCTTCTTGGTCATCAGGAGATAGGGGCCTGCAGGATGTGGGCTGATGAAATACAGCCCCTTGTCCGCGTAAGCCTCTCGGACCTTCTGCAGTAGCCCGTACTTCTGGTAGACCTCCTTTTGCTCGGCCCATGTCTCCCAGCTGAAAGGGAGGCCGAACTCGATGCCCGCCGCCGGGATCTTCCCCTCGTGATAGATACCTGTTCCCCACCCCATCTCGATGGCACCGCCCGCCACCGCGTCCAACACCCCCATGGTCTTCACAAGTTGGTCCGCCGAGTACCCCTTGATGAGCAGCCTTCCCTTGGTCTTCTCTTTCACCTTGTCGATGAACTCGTTCATGTATCCCAAGCTCTGGGGGGTCTGGAAGTAACACTGGAGCTTCCAGTTGATCACGTCCTGGGAAAAGGCCTTGTGAAAGGCACCAGGACCGGCGACCAGGAACGACGCAAGAAAAGCCAGGATCCCTATCCTCTTCATGGCTCCTTCCCTCCTTTTTTTCACTCACGATCGATCTTCTCGGAAAGGCA
>CAZOXN010000751.1:0-1727 GCA_964583655.1 uncultured Desulfarculaceae bacterium
GAAAACCGAGCCCGAACATGACCCCAGAGAGGAAGATCCCCCAAACAAGGGCTTGGAGCCAGTGAATCCCCCCCTGCGTCGTCTCCTCGCCCCTGCCCTCCTCTTCTAACTCCTCCATCGCGAGCCCTCACATCTCTTCCGGCGCCTTGACTCCCAGCAGCCCCAAGGCGTTGCTCACCACCGTCTTTAGGGCACGCACGAGCAGAAGCCTGGCACTAGTGAGGTCCGACTCCTCGGAGATCACCCGCGCCTTTCGGTCGAGCCAGCCGAGATTGTAGTAAGAATGGAAATCCGCTGCGAGGGAATCCAGGAAGAAGGTCAAACGGTGCGGCTCCAACTTCCTGGCGCTCATCTCCACCACTTCCGGATAGAGCACTATGTCCTTGACCAATTCCCATTCCTCGGCCATGGTCAGGAGGGACAGGTCGGAATCCTCAGCGCCTGGTAAGGATAGACCGCGCTGGTCGGCCTCTCTCAGGATGCTGCACATCCGGGCATGGGCGTATTGGACGTAATAGACCGGGTTCTCCCGCTCCTGCCTCTTGGCCACCTCGAGGTCGAAGTCGAGCTGGCTCTCCGAACTCCTCATCAGGAATATGTACCTGGCCGCGTCGACCCCGACCTCGTCCATGACCTCCCTCAAGGTGACGAACTCCCCAGCCCTTGTGGACATGGAAACAGGGGCACCGTCCCTGAGCAGGCTGACCATCTGCACCAACAGCACTTGCAGGGAGCTTGGATCCCGGCCCAGCGCCTGGATCACCCCCCTCATCCTCGGCACGTACCCGTGGTGATCTGCCCCCCAGATGTCGATCAGCTTCGAGAAGCCCCTCTCGAACTTGTTGGCGTGATAAGCTATGTCCGAGGCCAGGTAGGTACTCCTTCCATCGGACCTCACCACCACGCGGTCATTCTCGTCCCCGAAGGCGCTGCTCCGAAACCAAACGGCCCCTTCGGTCTCGTACACTAGTCCCTTCTGTCTCAGGCCATCCAGGACGCGTTGGACACCATTCTCCCGGAAGAGGCTCGACTCCCGGAACCATGCGTCATAACCGACGCCGAACTCCTCGAGGTCTCTCTTGATCTGCGCCAATATCCGCTCTCTGGAGTATTCGACGAAGTGTGGCAGCGCCTGGGCCTCCTCGACATGCTTCCATTTCTCCCCCTCCTCTCGCAGTATCTCACGTGCCAGTTCCCTGATATAGGCGCCTTTGTAGAAGCCATCCGGGAACTCTGCCTCCACTCCGAGCTCCTGGAGGTAACGTCGGTAAACGGAACGGCCCAGGACCTCCATCTGAGTCCCGACATCGTTGACGTAGTACTCCTTGAAGACCTTGTATCCTGTGGCATCCAGGATGTTGGCTAGGGCATCTCCCAAGGCGGCGCCCCGGCCATGGCCAACATGGAGGGGGCCTGTGGGATTGGCACTGACGAACTCCACTTGGACCGATTCCCCCTCCCCCATGGACGAACGTCCATAGGCGCCTCCGAGTCGAACCGCCTCCCGGATCGTCTCCCTCAGAAGGGCCTTGTTCAAGAAGAAGTTCACGAACCCCGGAGGGACAGCCTCAACCCGCTCGACGTAACCCCTCGGGTCATCCAGGCTGGCGGCGATCTCCTTGGCCAATTCCAACGCCGGCCTCCTCGCCGCGGACGCCAGGACCAGAGCGGCATTGGTGGAATAGTCACCGTGCCCGGGGCGCTTGGGTATCTCCACCACCCATCCC
>CAZOXN010000752.1:0-1727 GCA_964583655.1 uncultured Desulfarculaceae bacterium
AAGGAGATCTACCTGAAAAAGGGAGGTACGGTGGTGGGCGAGGCCTACCCCCCCCTTGGACATTCGGAGTACGCCCCTTTTCTCTCCCAGATCATGAACGCGAAGCCGAGACCCAAGGTAGTAGGGGGGTTCCTGGGGGGTACAGACTGCATCAACTTTACCAAGCAGTTGGCCGAATTCGGTCTCAAGAAGGAGGGCATCCCCTTCGTGACCACCATAGGGTCTTACTCCGAGAAGCTGTGCGAGGCCATAGGTGACGCGGCCGAGGGGATGTACGACATCTTCCACTGGGCCCCGACCCTCACTCACAAGGAAAACGTAGAATTCAAAGAAGCCTACCTCAAGTTCGCCAAGATAGAGGCCGATGACCCGGCCATGATCGGGTACGAGGTGGGCACGACCATCACCTACGCCCTGGACCAGACCGGTGGGGACCCTGACAACGAGAAGCTCATCGCCGCCATGGAGAAGCGCAAGTGGATCGGACCGAGGGGGCAGTGCAGCTACGGGCCCAACCACGTCATAGTGCATCCCGGTTACATCAGGCAGGTCAAGAAGGTCGGAGGAAAACTCACACCGGTGGTTGTGGCGGAGCTCGGGCCTGTCACCACCCCCGGGGACGCCACCGGCCCTGGCGGCGAGTGCAAGCTCTAGGCCGGGTTTCGATGAGCTTCGAGGTCTTCGTCACCAACCTTCTCTACGGGCTGACCATAGGGTCAGCCCTCATCTTGATTGCCTCCAGCCTCTCCCTCATCTTCGGGGTGATGGGCGTGGTGAACTTCGCCCACGGCTCCCTGGCCATGCTGGGGGCGTATCTGGCCTATACCCTGATCCTGGTGAAGTTCAACTTCTGGTTGGCCCTGATAGTCTCCCCCCTCATCGTGGGCGTGCTGGGCTTGGTCATAGAGGCCTTCACGCTCAGGCCCCTTTACGCCAAGAACCCCTTGCTCCAGTTCTTCCTCACCTATGGCGTGGCCATGATCATCGCCAACGTGGTCCTGTACGCCTGGGGTGGAGATGCCCTCGGGATAGACAAGCCGGCCTCCTTGCGGGGCCCCATCAATCTCCTCGGTGTCTACTATCCCAAGTTCAGGTTGTTCGTGTTCATCTTCAGCGCGGCCTTGGCCCTGGGTCTGTGGCTGTTCATCACTAAGACCACTTGGGGGATCATCCTGAGGGCTGGGATCCACAACCGCGAGCTGGTGGAGGCCTTCGGGATCAACATGTCCAGGGTCTTCACCTTGGTCTTCGCCTTGGGGTCAGCCTTGGCGGCCGTGGCAGGGGTCATACTCGGGGCCATGAGGAACCTGAACCCGGTGATGGACCTGGACTTGGTCATAGGGGGGCTCATCGCCGTTGTCATCGGTGGCCTGGGCAGCTTCCGAGGCGCCGTGCTAGGGGCGCTGATCCTGGGGCTCTCGGAGTCGTTCGGGGCCCAGTTGATGCCTGGGTTCAGCAAGTTCACGGTCTACATAGTCATGGTGGGGATCCTCCTTTGGAGGCCTGAAGGGCTGGTGAAGGGGGTCTGAGTGGCGTGGCATCCCGCAAGTGGCAGGCCATGAAGGCGAAGGCTCATCTCAAGGGATATCTGGCAGCGCTGGTCTTGGCCCTCCTCGTCCTGTTCCCTTTGGGGGCAGGGACCGTGGTCAGCGAGTTCTACGTCTCCTTGCTGATACGCATGTTGATCTTCTGCGTGGTGGTCCTGGGGTTCGACATGCTGCTGGGAT
>CAZOXN010000753.1:0-1722 GCA_964583655.1 uncultured Desulfarculaceae bacterium
TCCAAGAAGGCGGCGGCCGCCTTTTCGTCGCCCTCGAAGAAGGCCCTTTCGGCCTTCTTCAGCAGCAGGGAGACAGGAACGGATTGCAGGCCGGTCACGGTCCCCATGTCATCTCCCGGCGGTCAAAATGGGATATCGGTCACCTCGCAGGGCCCTTGCGGACCCTCCTCACCGGTGATCTCCCTCAGGGCGGCTGCCGCTTCGTGGTTGCGCTCGTCCATGAGGAGGACCCTCTGAAAGGCCTCGGCAGCCGCGGCCTTGTCCCCGAGCTTCAGGAGGCACTCCCCCTGGCCCATGAGGGCCTCCTGGTGGTCGGTCAGGAACTCCTTTCGTTTGAAATCGTTGGCTTTGCGGAAGCACTCCAGGGCGCGCTCCCAGCTTCCCAGCTCCTGGAAGATCCTGCCCATGGTCACCAGGGTGAGGTGGCGTCCCTTGGTATCCTCCCTCAGGGCCTCGTCGAGCACGGATGCTGCCTTCTCGCCATGGCCCATCCTGTAATGGATCCAGCCGGCCAGTCGTTTCATGTGGGGCTTCCTGTAGCGGGGCGGAACCCTCTCGAGCCATTCCAGGGCCTCCTCCCACCGCTCCAGCTTGACCAAACACACGGCAAGGGTGTAGTAGACGTAATCCTTGGGCCTTTTGGTGCGCATGTGGGCCGCCTGCTTCAGGTGGCCCAGGGCCTCCTCCTCCTTCCCAGCCTCCAGGAGGATCCTCCCCAGGAGGTAGAACTTGTGAACCGGTTCTTCGTGGTCGGTGTCGCGATCCCGATCCATGCACTTTCGGGCCGCCTCCTCGGCCTCGGTGTAATGCCCGAGGCGCATGCGCGCCTTGGCCAGATGATAGAGGGACTTGATGTAGTTCTTGGAGTCCTTGTGGCGGCGCTCCTTTTCATCCTCGGAAAGGGATTCCCAGTTGGCTATGGCCTTCTCGAAGAGGGGGCAGGCCTTCTGGTCCTTCCTTTCGAGGATGTGGTGGTAGAGCATCCCATGGCGGTAGAAATCCACGACGTTATCCGCGTATAGCTCCTCGGCAAGGCGAAGCCAGCGGTCGGCCTCCTCCACGTGGCGGGCCCTCTCCGCACCGAGACGGATCTCCCTGGCCTTTTCCGACATGAGGGTGTTGTAGTAGTTGAATCCGAGGGATGCCGCCACCTGATAGCTGCGCGGGTCATTCTCGTGACAGCGAAGGAGGAGCTCTATGGCCTCAGGGAAGCGTTTCGTCTGCGAGAGGGCGAATGCAATCTCCTGAAGAATCAGGAGACGCTCGGAGCCGTCGGGCAGCCCCGGCTTCTTGTCGTCCAGGGGATGGAAGGCCCGGATGATCTCCTCCCAGGCGCACCTGGCCTTCATGAGCTGAATGTGATGAAGTACCTCTCCGAGGGTGACGGGTTCTGGGATGGTCTCCTCCGGGACCACCAACTTGAGATGGGTCTTTGCGGGCTCTGCCATGGCCGCTTCCTCCTTTCCCGCCCGGGGCCCGGGCGGCGTCGCCGGTCATCGATCTTCAGGCAAAATGAATAAACGCCGATGCGAACCAGATTTCCGGATGGCACGGCCCTCAGCCGGAAGAGCGGAGGGGATCTCGGTTTTTCCTCAAGGGAAGTCTCTTGCGTCGGGAAAGGAGGGGCATTAAGATGCGCTCCATGGAGTCAGACAAGAAAGGACAGGCCTTTCCTTACGGGGACCTCGTCCTCCACAGCCTCCCGGTGCGGCTGAGGTTGCG
>CAZOXN010000754.1:0-1721 GCA_964583655.1 uncultured Desulfarculaceae bacterium
GCTCATAGATCCGCATGGATTCCCAGCGCCTGAGGATCTCAGGCTCCCGCTGCGCCAGGTTGGCCTTCATGGGAAACGTTGTCCGAGGCAGATTCAAGGTCTCCTTGTAGTCCATGGGCGCCTCCAGCCTCCATCCGCTCAGAGGTAATTAAGCTAACAGACTGCGTGGCCTTGTCAAGGGAAACAAAAAACCCCCGCCCAGGGGCGGGGGTTCAAGCCAAAGTGGCCGGATCTCAGTACATCCCTCCCATGCCGCCACCACCAGGCATGGAAGGCATCTTCTCCTCTTTCTTCGGTTTCTCTGTGACCACGGCCCCTGTGGTCAGGAGCAGTCCTGCCACGGAGGCGGCGTTCTGCAGGGCGAGCCTCGTCACCTTGGTGGGATCCACGATCCCGGCCTTCATCAAGTCCTCGTACTCCTCGGTGGCAGCGTTGAAACCAAAGGCACCCTTCTCTGCCTTGACCTTCTCCACCACCACGGAGCCCTCAACACCAGCGTTCTCCGATATCTGACGAATGGGCTCCTCCAAGGCCCTCTTGACGATGTTGAGACCAAAGTGCTGGTCACCCTCGAGCTTCAACTTGTCCAATGCAGGCAATGCCCTGATGTAGGCCACCCCACCCCCAGGGACGATGCCCTCCTCCACCGCGGCACGGGTGGCATTCAAGGCATCCTCGACCCGAGCCTTCTTCTCCTTCATCTCCGTCTCGGTGGCAGCCCCTACATTGATCACCGCCACCCCACCGACCAACTTCGCCAACCGCTCCTGGAGCTTCTCACGATCATAATCACTGGTGGTCTCGTCGATCTGAGCCCGGATCTGCTTCACCCGACCCTCAAGGGCAGCCTTGTCCCCCTGACCCTCGACAATGGTCGTGTCATCCTTGGTGATCGTCACCCTGCGCGCACGACCCAGATCCTTGACCGTCACGTTCTCCAGCTTGATCCCCAGATCCTCACTGATCACCTGACCACCCGTCAAGATCGCGATATCCTCCAACATCGCCTTCCTGCGATCACCAAACCCAGGGGCCTTCACCGCAGCGCATTTCAAAGTTCCGCGGATCTTGTTCACCACCAAGGTGGCCAGGGCCTCGCCCTCCACATCCTCGGCCACCAACAACAGGGGCTTGCCCTGACGGGCGATCTGCTCCAGTATGGGCAAGAGATCCTTCATGCTCGATATCTTCTTCTCGTGCAGGAGGATATACGGATCCTCCAGGATCACCTCCATCCTCTCAGGATCCGTCACAAAATACGGAGACAGATACCCCCGGTCGAACTCCATCCCCTCGACGATGTCCAGGGTCGTCTCCATCCCCTTGGCCTCCTCCACCGTGATCACACCCTCTTTGCCCACCTTGCTCATGGCCTCGGCTATGATGTTGCCGATGGTGGCATCGTTGTTGGCAGAGATGGTCCCAACCTGGGCGATCTCCTTCTGATCCCTGGTGGGCTTGGAGAGCTTCTTGAGCTCCTCCACCGTCACCTCCACCGCCTTGTCGATCCCACGCTTGAGCTCCATCGGGTCAGAGCCAGCAGCCACCAGCCTGAAACCCTCCCTGTAGATGGCCTGGGCCAGGACAGTGGCAGTGGTGGTGCCGTCACCAGCCACATCAGAGGTCTTGCTGGCCACCTCCTTGATCATCTGGGCCCCGATGTTCTCGAACTTGTCCTCGAGCTCGATCTCCTTGGCCACCGTCACCCCATCCTTGGTGAC
>CAZOXN010000755.1:0-1720 GCA_964583655.1 uncultured Desulfarculaceae bacterium
GCTGGTGTTCGCCGCGGTGTCGGGCTTCGGCCAGACCGGCCCGTTGCGCGACCTCGCCACCCACGGAGTGGCCTACGACGCGTACGGGGGCCTCGCCCTGCCCGAGCGCACCGCGGAGGGCTTCCCCGCCATCCCATCCACGTACAAGGACGTGGGGACCCAGGCCGGCGCGCTCTACGCGACCATCGGCATCCTCGCGGCCCTGACCCGGGCCCGGGCCACCGGCGAGGGCGCGTTCGTCGACGTCCAGTCGGGCTCGGGCCTCCTCTATGATCCCCTTGAGGCCCACCCTGAAGATCTTCTCGTAGTTGGGGATCCCGAGTTCCGACCAGTGGGTCCACATGATGGTCCCCTCGTATCTCCAGTACTTCAGGATCTCGCCCGTGAAGAGCTCTTGCTGGCGGTCGCTCATGGACCTGCCCTTCCAGTATCGGATCAACTCCGCCAGCTCTTCACGTTCGACGTCGTTCAAAAGGCTCTGACCCTCCATACCGCGAACGATTCGTTCGACGCTCCGCCAGTTCATGTCGATGCCGAAATAGAGCCCTTCCGGGGTCGCGGCGTGATTGCCGACTATCCGCTCCCAATCCTGGATGTAGATGTCCATGTTGGTCAGGATGTGTCGGAAGGCCTTGGCCCTCCTCATGACCATGGGCTCCCCGTCGGTCTGCTTGTAAGACTCGGTCAGGAGGCGGGACCTCTGGAGATCCAACCTGAGGCCGGGCCGATACATCCCACGTCCTGCCTCGTCCTTCTCGTATCCCCTGCGGACATTTCGGACCGCCTTCACCACGAGCTTGCTCCGGATATCCCCCGGGCTCCTGTCCATAGCGCCTCCTCGTTCCGGCTTGACCGAGGCGCCCCCCTGCTGGATCAACTCGCTTCGACTCGACATGATGCCCCTCCCTGCTCCCTGCCCGTTTTCAGACCCTCGGATCTGTTCATCCATCGGTCCAGCTCGTTGCCACGACTTCCAGGGCCCGGGAAAGGGCGGACTCCTGGCTCCAGAAGAAGTGGTCTGCGCCCTGCAGGATGCGGCACTCCTTGGGTTCTTGCAATGAATCGAAGAAATCGTTGAGGGCCCGTGGAGGGCAGAACTCGTCCCTGTCCCCTGCCAGGATGAGTTTCTTGCCAGCAATGCCCGCTGCGAAGGAGAAATCCCATATGCCCACGGGTGGGGCAATGGCCACCCATCCCAGGATGGTCTGGTTGCGTTCGAGGGCCCTGAGTCCCACCCATGCCCCGTAGGAGTAACCAACCAAGACCGTCCGCTCGGGCGGTATCCCCCCTTGCTCGTTCAGGAACATGATGGCAGCCGTCACATCTTCCACCTCTTGCGTGCCATCCCCTGGGCTCCCCTGGCTCCTGCCCACCCCCCTGAAGTTGAACCTCAACGTGGTCCACCCTGACCTCTGAAGCGTGCCAGCCGCTGCATGGACCACGTTGTTATCCATGCTCCCGCCGTACAAGGGGTGAGGATGGCATACCACCGCGCCCAACCGGCCGCCCGAGGACATCATCCCTTCCAGCTTCAGTTGTCCCGCAGCGAAGAAGATCCTCGTTTCCATAGCCTACCCCTGTTCAGTGGCTTTGCGTAGGCCCTCTCCAGGTGCCCCTTGCTTCAGCGGACTTCCACCCCGTCAAGACTCCATCTCCTCCAGCGCAGCCAGCCCCTTTCTCATGGGGACCCAAAATGCCGCCACCATCAAGGCCAGCAGGA
>CAZOXN010000756.1:0-1715 GCA_964583655.1 uncultured Desulfarculaceae bacterium
GACGTGGACCGAGACGGCACGGAAGGGGGGGTCAACCTGGAGGCCACCCGTGCCCTGGCGCAGGGTGTGAGGGTCCCGGTCATCGCCTCGGGGGGTGTGGCCTCCCTGGAGGACATTCGGGCGCTTGCGGCCCTTGCCCGAGACGGGCTCCAGGGAGTGATCGTGGGCAAGGCCCTGTACACCGGGGCCTTGGACCTCAAGCAGGCCATGGCAGTGCTTCGGGGGGCGCTGTGAGATGGGAGAGGAGTGGATACAGGAGGTCAGGTTCGACAGAGACGGACTAGTCCCGGCCATAGTCCAGGATTCGGCGGACCACGGCGTATTGATGGTGGGCTATATGAACCTGCAGGCCCTTCGCCTCACCGTGGAGACCCGGCGGGTGCATTTCTGGAGCAGGTCCCGAAGGGCCCTTTGGTGCAAGGGGGAGACCTCGGGGCACGTCCAACGGCTCAAAGAGATCAGGATAGATTGCGACGGGGATGCGCTGCTCATCAGGGTGGAACAAGAGGTGGCGGCCTGCCACACAGGGCACAGGAGCTGTTTCTATAGGGTCTGGACCCCCGGCGGGTGGGAGGAGGCAGAAGGGCCTGTCTTCGACCCAGGCGAGGTCTACGCCCCATGAGGGGGACGCGGGTTTGCATGCCAGGCCGGCACAGAAAGTGCGTGTGGCCGGCCTCTCTGCGTGGCAAGAGAGGGCCCAGTCCGAACAGGGGGAGGCCACGACCTGCATGAATTCCCAGGGATGCCTTGACGTGGGCTGGGATGGCCGTGTGCTGGCTTGACAAAGGCCTGGCCATCTGGTAGAAACCGTCGTCGCGGTCCTTGACTCTCCCGTCGTCGTGGTGAGGTCGTGAGAGTGAGAGCTCCCTTCCCATGTCCGGTCATCGCAGTCACCGCTGCCTTCATCTCCTTGCAGGTTCTAAAGCTCAAGTTATATGCCGGTGTGTCGTGTGACGACGACGGGTGCGAGTATTGGAGCGGCTCCCTCGGTCCTGGGTGAAGTCGCTGGGAGTCGTCACAACCATACTCGAAGGCTGACCTCTGGTACGCTCGCGAAGGCCCGATGAAGGAGTCGCTTTCATGAAGGGCACTACCTCGCAGGAAAGCCAGCCCACCCCCCTCCTGCAGGTGGAGGGGATCGGTATCTCCTTCGGAGGGGTCCAGGCCATCTACGGGATCTCCTTCCAAGTGAAAAAGGGCGAGATATTCTCCATCATCGGCCCCAACGGGGCTGGAAAGACCGTGACCCTCAATTGCATAAGCGGCCTGTACAAGACAGAGAGAGGGCGGATCAGCTTCGACGGCAGTGACATCACCCAGATGCGCCCGCACAAGAGGGCGGAGATGGGGCTTGCAAGGACCTTTCAGAAGATCGAGCTCTTCTCCGGCATGACGGTCTTGGACAACATACGTCTGGGCAGGCACGTGCATTTGCGCTCTGGGATCTTCAGCGGGTCCCTGTACCTGGGCAAGGCTGCCAAGGAAGAGATCGAGAGCCGCAAGTTCATCGAGGAGGAGATCATCGACCTGTTGGAAATCGAGCACATCCGCCACAAGGTGGTGGGGATGCTGCCCTACGGTCTCCAGAAGAGGGTGGAGCTGGCCAGGGCCTTGGCTTTGGACCCCAAGCTCCTCCTCCTGGACGAGCCCATGGCTGGACTCAACTTGGAGGAGGTGGAGGACATGGCCCGCTTCATCCTCGACGTCAACGAGGA
>CAZOXN010000757.1:0-1701 GCA_964583655.1 uncultured Desulfarculaceae bacterium
ACTCCGAGCAACGCGTATATGGCGCCCAGGAGATAAGGATAGCCCGGGGCCAGATAGAAGAGACCCCTGCCCAAGAGGTCCCCGCTGGCGATCCTCTGCGCCCATGCGTGATAGCTTGCCGAGTCCACGACTGGGACATCGAAAAAGGGATCCGAATGCTGGAGTTCACGCAGATAGAACAGGCGAAGCAAGGCAGCGATGAGGAAGATGCCGTACAGGCAGAGGCGTCTCCTCGCTTTCTCTCTTTCTCGGGCCATGACGAGAAACCCCTCGAGGGCCGCCGGGATCCGCGACCTGGCATAGTATAGCACCCCAGCCATGGCCTCCCAACTCGCCGCAGATCCCCCATGGACAAACGCGCCCCTTCGGACTAGACTTGAGTCCGATCAAGACCCAACGCAGGAGCCACGGCCATGGAGGGATCTATACTTTGGGTGCTGCTCTCCCTGATCCTCCTCGTACTGGCTGTCTTGACCTGGAGGTCCTGGGTCGCCAGGAGGGAGATGGGGGAGGAACTCCAGGGCGTCCTGACCCGCGTCCTGCTGGAGGAGCGTGCCCACTCGGCCGAGGGCCTTCAGAGGCACGGGGCGGACCTGGCAGAGCGAATCGCCAAGGCGACCGCGGAGCTTCGCCAGTCATTGACGGATCGGCTCAACGAGGAATTCAGGGTGGTCCAGGAGAGGCTGGAGTCCAGGCTGGGCCAGGGGAGGGCGTAGCTGCACGAGGGGCTCCTCAGGTCCACCGAGGCACTGGAGCGGAAGTTCATGGCCCTTCAGGAGGGCACCCAGAAGTACCTGGAGGCCATCCGCAATCGTGTGGACGAGAGGCTCCTCGCCATCGGAAGAGAAGTCCAGACAAAGCTCGACCAGAACCTGAGGGAGGGATTCCAGCATTTCGAAAAGGTGCAGGAGCATCTGAGGGCCGCGGAGCTTCAGCTCCAAGGGGTGGGGCAGGTGGGGGCCTCCATCAACGAGCTCAGTGCCTTGCTCAGACTACCCCATCTCCGAGGTGGATTCGGCGAGGCCACCCTGGAGAGGCTCCTCTCGGATTTCCTACCGGTTCACATCTTCGAACTCCAGGCCAACATACCCAATGTAGGCAGGGTAGATGCCCTGGTGCGCTTCCCCAGGGCCAGCCTGCCCATCGATTCGAAGTTCCCCAGGGAACAGGTCCTCCCGCTGTTCGAGGAGGGGACGCCCGAGAGGCTCTCAGAGGCGCGCAAGGTCCTGTCGCAGGTACTACGGACCGAGGCGGCTAGGATCTCCCGATACATCCGTCCCGAGTCGGGGACGATGGACATGGCCCTGATGTTCTTGCCATCGGAGACTTTGTACTTCGAGGCCATCAGGGACACGAGGCTGTGGGAGGAACTGAGCAAGAGGAAGGTATATCCTGTGTCGCCCAATACCTTGGCCGTGACCCTGAGGGGTATCTCCATCGCCCATGACTACTATGAGATGGCGCGCAACGTGGAGCGCACCATCGAAGAGGTGCGAAAGGCTCAGAGGCACTTCGACCTGTTCCAGCAGCGCTTCGAGGAGGTGGGCAAGGGGATAGAGAAGGCCCAGGAGGCCTACCGTACGGCGAGCACGCATCTGGGCAGGTATGCGGGGACGGTGGGACGACTGACCGCACAGGGCGAGATCGGTCAACAAATGGAAGGAGGGGCAGGGGCCGATGCGAAAGGGAGCTGAGGGGAGG
>CAZOXN010000758.1:0-1697 GCA_964583655.1 uncultured Desulfarculaceae bacterium
CGCCTAACGGGCTGCCCATTCCCCAACCGGGGTGAAGAGTTACGTGGTGCTCCAGAGCGCTGCTCGATGCTTCTTGACATCTCTCGGCGCGATGTGGTATCAAACCGGGAAATGAATGATCACTCATTCGTAAACGTGAACGGCCTGTGAAGGTGGGGTGAGTAGCATTGGGTCGATCTCGGGAAGGGGGCAAGCACCAACGGATCCTCCAGGCCGCCGTGAAGATCTTCGCGGAGAAGGGATTCTACAAGGCCAAGATCTCGGAGATCGCCCGGGAAGCCGGGGTGGCTGACGGGACGATCTACCTCTACTTCAAGAACAAGGACGACATCTTGATCCAGCTCTTCGAGGAGGAGATGGATAGGATGATAGAGTCCATGCGGGGAGAGCTTTCGCGATTCGAGGAGCCTTTGGAGAAACTGAAGGCGTTCGTCCGGAGGCATCTCGGCGTGGTCGAGGAAAACCCGCGGCTGGCCGAGGTCATCCAGGTGGAGCTGCGGCAGAGCAACAAGTTCGTGAAGAACTACACCAACCGGAAGTTTCAGGAGTACCTCAACCTTGTGGAGGAGATCATCCGAGAAGGGCAACAAAGGGGGGTCCTACGGCCCGACATAGAGCCCTCCATCGCCAAGAGGGTGATCTTCGGGGCGTTGGACGAGATGTCTACCTTCTGGGTCTTGTCCAAGAAGAGGTCCCATCCAGCGCAAGACGTTGTGCGACAGGTCACCGACATGGTGATTTGTGGGGTCGTCCACCAGGGCACCGAGGCGGCGCGCTCCCTGGTGTCATCAAACGCATAAGGAGGCGGAGATGTCGGAGAGGAAGATCAGCTATCGGGTGGAGGATCGTATCGCTTTCTTGACCATCAACAACCCCCCCATGAACGCCATCAGTCGGGAAGTGGCCCAGCAGCTCGACGAGGCCGTGGTAGAGATCGGCAAGGACGACAACATAAAGGCCGTGATCTTGTCCGGGGAGGGGAGGGCCTTTATCTCAGGGGCTGACATCCGCATGCTCAAGGAAGTGAAGGACCGTCATCAGGCCCGCAATGTGACCTCGGTCTTACACGGGGCCCTGAACAAGATCGAGGCCCTCAGAAAGCCGGTCATCGCTGCTGTCCATGGCTTCTGCCTTGGTGGGGGCCTTGAGGTTGCCTTGGCATGCCACATGCGGGTGGCGGGCGAGAAGGCCGTCTTCGGTGTCCCTGAGATAAAGCTGGGTATCTACCCTGGGGCGGGGGGCACCCAGAGGCTGCCCAGGGTGGTGGGCAAGGCCAAAGGCCTGGAGATGATCCTCACAGGGGAGTTCATCTCGGCCCAGGAGGCTTTGCAGTGGGGCTTGGTGAACAAGGTTGTCCCCCAGGAAAAGGTGCAGGAGGCGGCGCGCTCCCTGGCCGAGCAGATCGTCTCCAAAGGCAAGCTGGCGGTGGAGTACGCCATGATGGTGGTCAGCGAAGGTCTGAAGATGGACCTCCAGAAGGGGCTCGACCTGGAGGAGGAGTACTTCGGGATCCTTTGCGAGACAGAGGACATGCAGGAGGGGATGGCGGCATTTCTTGAAAAGCGCGAACCCAAGTTCAAGGATCGATGAGAGGTCTCGACTGGACAATGGAGTGAGCGAAGAAAGGAGGTTTGTCGTGGAGATTGTGGTATTGATGAAGCAGGTTCCGGACACAGAGGCGGCGATCAAGGTTAATG
>CAZOXN010000759.1:0-1696 GCA_964583655.1 uncultured Desulfarculaceae bacterium
GGACCGGGTTGTTGAGGGCCACGGCAACTCCTCCCCCTCCATCAGGGCCATGGCAGCCAGCGCAGAACCTTGAAAAAAGCTTTTCACCCGCCTTTGGGTCCCCGGCGGCCCAGCGCCTCGGCTCGTCCACTCCTTCAGGAGGGCTCATACCTCCTCCCAAAGTGCGCAGGTGAGCCTCTACCTCCTTGATCTCCTCGGCCCTCAGGCCCCCTTCCTTTTCTCCCCAAGCAGGCATTCTGCGACCCGGCCGGCCATGGGTGATGGTTTGGATCAAGAACCGATCCGAGGCCAGGGCCAGGAAATCAGGATTCCCCACCGATGGGAAGTAAGGCATGCCTGGGTATCGCCTCCCCTCGCCCTTCTCGCCGTGACAGGCTGCACAGAACGTACCATAGAGGGTGGCCCCGTCCGTGGCGAACTCCCTCTCTCCAAATCTCTCCACCCTGATCCTGTCCTTGGGCCAATAGGCCTCGGGAAGATTGCTCTTGCGCAACGAGAAGACGTACATGGCCAGCAGCTCCAGTTGTTCCTCCCTCAGCCCCATGGCGGGCATGGCAGAGCCGATTACAACTCGGGATGGATCTTGCAGGTGTTCTTTGTGCCAGTTCTCCAGCGTGTGCCCTCCCTTCACCCCCGAGAAATCGGTCCTTCCAGGATCCCTCTCACCCGCCTTGGTGAGCTCCGGGCCATCGTCACCACCCACGCCGTTTACCTTGTGGCATCCCCTGCAACCTAGAGAGTGAAAAAGAGCCTTGGCCTCCACCAACCCTGGGGCCCCAACCCGGGAATCCAAATACACCTTGAGCTCCTCCCGGGTGGATTGCTCAATGGGGCCGAAGGTTTCTCTCCATAGGGCGTCGTTGTCGCTTTGGGCCTTGGCCAGATGCTTGTCATACCAGCCTCGGTCGTAATCTTTGGCCCCGATGCTGGAAAGATCCGGCCCTTCCATCCCGTACTTTCCTCCAACGCGAAGGGTCCCGCCTCGACCGTCCACCCGATGGCAGGCCAGGCAGTCCAACCTCTCGAAGGCCTTTCGGCCCCGTTCCAGGATTTCAGTGCTGGGAACCTTGAGGCTAGTGTGACAGGTGCCGCAGCCAGAGTAGGAATACTTTACAGGGATCATGGGAAGGGGCCAGAACTTCACCTCTCCATGGGCATCTGCTTTCTCGGTGGCATAGCTCTGACCCGAATGGCAAACCGTGCAACCCAATTCAGCGGGATCGTGCGCTACAGGTTTGTGGGAGGAGGCCACCTTCGGACCCGCAAGGCGGGGCTCCCCGGGGGCCATGCCCACATGGCAGGTGACACAACGATCCACCACCCGCAAACCGGGCACCACGATTTGACGGAGCCTCACATCTATTGGGCCGGAGGGCCCGTGCACCGAGGCCTGGATGAGGCGCCACGGCTTGCGGAGGTTTTCCCTGGCGGCCGCTGCCAAAAGGAGGGCCAGACAGCCAAGGCTGGAAACCAGCAAGAGGTACTTGGTCTTCTTCATCTCCAATACCTCTCAGAAAGCGCTGAAGCCGATGGGGCCCCCCTAGCCAGGTCCCTAGTGCAAAGGCCACTGGGAGGGTGACCAGTAGAACTCCCAGTTGGGCCCTCGGAAATAATAGCCTATCGTCGTGAGGACCACGTATCCGCACAGGAAGCATGTAAAAAGCGCCCCCGCCCCGGCCCGAATCGAGTTGAAGCG
>CAZOXN010000760.1:0-1695 GCA_964583655.1 uncultured Desulfarculaceae bacterium
GGGCCCTGATGGCCCAACCCAAGGTCCTGCTGCTGGATGAGCCACTGATGGGTCTCAGCCCCTTGATCCAGACCATGCTCACCGAGGCGGTGCGCGACATCAAGGTGAAAAGGGGGGTCTCCATCCTGATCACCGAGCAATACGCCAGGCCGGTCCTCCCCATCATCGACTATGGGTACATACTGGAGCATGGCTCCATCGTCCTGGATGGGAGTCGATCCGAACTGATGGAGAACCCGGACGTGTCCTCAGCATACTTTGGGCTCTGAAGGAGAGGTGAACTGCCATGGGTGACTGGGGCGAGGACATGTACCTGTTCTCGGGTCTCGAGAGGGTAGCGGCGGGGCATCCGCAACGAGTGGCCTTGGTCTATCTGGGGGCCTCGTACACGTACGGGAGGCTCCATGATTGGGTCCTGCGCTTCTCGACGGCGTTGAGGGACATGGGCGTGAGACGGCAGGATCGGGTCTTGCTCTATCTGCCCAACTGCGTCCCATGGGTCGTCTCTTACCTGGGCATCCAGCGGATCGGTGCTGTGCCTGTGCCGGTGTCCCCCATATACACCGCGTACGAGATCTCTTACATGATACAGGACTCCGAGGCCCAAACCGTGATCTGCCAGGACACGAACTTCGGATACGTCAAGGAGGTGATGGAACGACACGGGGTGCGAAGGGTCATAGTGGCGAGATTGACAGACCTGCTCCCCACGTGGAAGCGCGCCCTGGGGCTGTTCTTCGACAAAGTCCCCAAAGGCAAGGTCGGCAGCCACCCCAATGTCCTCAGGTTCACCTCCCTCCTGAAGCGATATCCGCCTGCCCCCCCTGAGGTGGAGATCGACCCGCAAAGAGACCTGGCGTATATCCTGTACACAGGCGGGACCACAGGGTCCCCTAAAGGCGTGCCAGGGAACCATCTGGGGATGCTCTCGTACATAAGGGACCTCATGGAGGATGTGCTCAGCGGCCATATCCGGTTCGGGGAGGACGTGTTCGTGTGCGTGGCGCCGCTCTATCACATCATGGCACAGGGGTTCTTCCTGGCAGTGGGTATCGGTCATGCCAACAAGACTGTCCTCATGCCCGTCCCTCAGATCGACGCTGTCCTCGATGCCATAGAGCGACACCGGGCCAGGTGGTTCCTGGGGGTCCCCACCCTGTACAGGATGATCCTGGAAAACGACCGGGTGGGACACTACGACCTGTCTTCCCTGCGCTATTGCTTCTGCGGTGGCGACGTCTTACCGGGCGAGGTGGCACATAGGTGGAGACAGTCCTTTGGGACAGAGCTGTTTCAAGTATATGGGTCCACGGAGGCAGGACATGTCTCGTACAGCCGTTTGGGGGGGCCACCCAAGGCCATGTCATTGGGATATCCCCTGAAGTCCCGGGAGTGTAGGGTGGTGGATCCAGAAACCATGGAGCCGGTGCCACCGGGGGGGGTAGGGGAGCTCTTGGTGACCTCCAAGGGGACGATCAAGGGCTACTGGAACAAGCCTGATGAGACCGAGAGGTCCTATGTCACCTTGGGGGGGAAGGTCTATTACAGGATGGGGGACTTCGTCACCCAGGCAGAGGACGGGGAGCTCTTCTTTGTGGAACGGTCGGCCGACGTCATCAAGAGCAAGGGTTACCGCATCTCGGCCTCTGAGATAGAGGCTGCCCTGCAGGATCACCCCACGGTGGTGGCTGCCTG
>CAZOXN010000761.1:0-1695 GCA_964583655.1 uncultured Desulfarculaceae bacterium
CGGCCAAGGCCCCGGGTGGGCCTCCCCGGCCCTCCAATCTGAACCCCGATCCCCCTTCCAAGCCCTTGAAGCTGGTCTTCATCCACCACTCCACAGGAGAGGATTGGCTCAAACCCGATGGCGGCGACCTGCGCCGAGCCCTCAACGACAACCGCTACTATGTCACGGACACGAATTACGAGTGGGGACCTGAGGACAGGGATAGCAGAGACGGCAAGCGCATCGGCCACCACACGGACATAGGCCACTGGTACAACTGGTTCCTGGGCCCGAACCGCGACATCTACCTTCGAGCCCTGTACACCACGCGCCATGTCTCGGATGCCATAGGGAGGAACAGCATCCCCGATCCAGGGGGGGAGAACGTGATAGTCCTTTTTAAGTCGTGTTTCACCAGCGCCCAGGTGATCTACGGCAGCCCCAACGATCCACCGATCCCCAAGGGCCAGCGGAACCCCCTCTACGGCCAGGACGCTATGAACGATACTGTCCATACCGTGGGGAACATCAAGGGGCTGTACCGTGACCTGCTCGGTTATTTCGCCACAAGGCCGGATCGCCTCTTCGTCCTCATCACCACCCCACCATCCCATGACCAGGCTGTGGATCGAGAGATGGCCGCCAAGCTGAGGGCCATCAACATCTGGCTCGTGAGCCAGTGGCTCGAGGGTTATCCTCACAGGAATGTGGCGGTCTTCGATTACCACAATGTCCTAACCTCCAACGGAGGCAACCCGAGGCGCAACGACCTCGGCGTGGCAACGGGAAGCCATCACCGCTACCGGGACGGCAAGGTTGAGCACGTGGCCGGGAAAAGCGACTTTCTGGCCTACCCCAGCGAGGGCCCCGACAACCACCCCACCGCTGCCGGACACAAAAAGGCCACGGGCGAGTTGTTGCCCCTCCTCAATATATTCGTTCACTGTTGGCAGGGAGACGGGGGGTGTTTGCGCTGACGCTGCCGTTGGAGACACCGTGGGAGCAAGGTCGTCAATGTCGGAGCCTCGCCTCTCGGCATCTGGTCTATTTCGTCTATTTGGTCGGGATGGTCGGTCCGAGATTTACACAAAAGTGGTATGACCAAAACTGGGTAGGGGTTGGCCGAAGATAGGCTTAATATAAAGTTCGATACAGAATAATTGTTTTCGATTTTCTACTGACACCAGAACCGGCACCGGTTTTCACCCTCGCGTCGAAGGTCCTTGGGCAAGGCTTTTCTGCCATACTAAAGAGGAAAGCGCGGAGGCCGTTGACAGCCCCCGCGCCGAATTGTACATTTGGGGCAGATGAACTTCGAGGAGGATTCCATGAGCAGCGTTTCGACGGCCAAGGCACGGGAGCGGCTATCCACCCTCATCGAGCGCGCGTCCTCCGGGAAAGAACGGGTCGTCCTTACTCGTCGGGGCAAGGCTGTGGCCGCTTTGGTTTCCGTGGAGGATCTGGCTACGCTGGAGACCATCGAGGACCGTCAGGACCTGGAGGATGCCCGCAGGGCTCTGGCTGACCCGGAGCGGATTCCCTATGAGGAGGTCCGCCGCAAGCTGGGCCTAAAGTGACCTACCGCATCGAGACCACCCGTGAGGCTGAGCGGGACCTTGCCTCCCTTCCCAGTAGCGTCCTCAAACGCGTCGACGCCCGCATCTTGAGACTCAAAAAGAATCCACGACCCAGGGGAGCCAAGAAATCGAGGCCGGG
>CAZOXN010000762.1:0-1692 GCA_964583655.1 uncultured Desulfarculaceae bacterium
CCCCAGGACGGCCCCTCCTTCAGCTCGCCTCCTATGCCTGTTCCCTGTCGTCTGCGCAGGGACCTTGCTCTTCCTCAGGTTTCATCCCTTCCGGGGGCTTTGCGTCGGGATCATGCTCGCTCTGGTTTGCGCCCTCCTGGGCTATCTCTTGTTCCAAATGGACTGGATCGTACCTGTGGCCGGCCCCCAGATGGCGCTGGCTGTTGGCTATCTCGGCACCCTGGGATTCAGGCTCACCGGTGAGGAGCGGGAGCGGGCGAGGCTTCGACAGATGTTCGGCCGGTACGTCTCGGACGAGGTGGTGGAGAAGCTACTCGCCTCCGGACGAAGACCGGATCTGGGAGGAGAGGCCCTGCGCGTCACGGTCCTCTTCTCTGACATAAGGAACTTCACCACCATCTCCGAGCGCCTGAGCGCCCATGAGGTGGTGGAGATGCTCAACGCCTATTTCGGTCGTGCCTGTGAGCCGATCCTCTCCCAAGGGGGCACCGTGGACAAGTTCATAGGGGATGCGGTGATGGCGGTCTTCGGGTCCCCTGTCCCGTATCCAGACCATGCCGCCAGGGGTGTGAAGGCCGCGCTGGGGATGGCCGAGACAGCCAAGGCGTTCCGGTCATGGATGAACAACCGGTTTCCCGGAAGGCAGCTCCCCGAGTTCGCCGTAGGGATAGGGCTCCATACGGGTGAGGCTGTGATAGGAGACATAGGGTCCCCCAAGAGGATGGAGTTCACGGCCATAGGGGACACCGTGAACACCGCGTCTCGCCTGGAGGGCGCCACAAAACAGCTCGGCTGCACCATCGTGGCCAGCAAAGCGACCGTGGAGGAGGCGGGCCCATCGGTTTTGGTGGGAAGACGTGATAGAATCTTCCTCAAGGGGAAGGAAGGACCTTTGGAGGTCCTGGAGGTCCTGGGCTACGAAGAAGGGGAAGGAGGGCGGCCATGAAGGCTCTTGTGAAGGGGGTTATTTGGCTCGGTTCCATCGTCTTCGTCGCTGGTGAGACGTTTTCTCCCGGGGGATGTATTGGGCAGGCCCAGCCCATTCCCCCGGATGTGGGACTGGTCACGCAGCTCTCCGGTGAGGTGACCTATTCCAACGAGGCATATCAAAAGAGCCCCGAGAAGGCGGTGGCCTTGATGAAGATAAGAAAAGGGGACCGCTTCAGGCTTCCGGAGGGGGCCAAGCTCCAGCTTGTCTATTTCTCCAGTAACAGGCAGGAGTCCTGGAAAGGGCCAGCGGAGCTGGTGGTCGGGGAAAGGGAGAGTCAGGCCCAAGGCGAAAAGGGCAAACAGACGCAGCCCGAGGTGACAACGCTCCCGCCGGGCGCCTCCCAGGGGGTGCAGAGGATCCCAGCCCTGTTGAGGCGGGCGGGGCTCAGCCGCACCGGGGGTCTCCAGGTGAGGGGTATAGCATCTCCTCAGGCCCAGGGCGAATTGACATCCCATGAAGAGGCGGAGATCCAAACGGCCAGGCGGCGTTACCAGGAGTTCAGGAAGGAGGCTAAGCCAGACGACCTGACCCCCGAGCTCTACCTTCTAGGGGTCTTGGCGGATTACGAGCAGTTCGACGAGATGGAGAAGGTCCTCAAAGATGCCAGGGCCAGGGGACCTGAAAACGAGGTCTTGACCGAGCTGGAGAGGTGGGTATCGACCCAGAAGGCCCAGCGTCGGGAAAGCAGGTAAGGGGATGGA
>CAZOXN010000763.1:0-1690 GCA_964583655.1 uncultured Desulfarculaceae bacterium
CCCCCGAGGACCTCTATGCCTACTCCCATGACTGCTATGCCAGGGGCAAACCGGATCTGATCCTGCTCCCCGAGACGCCCGACGAGGTGCGCCAGATCATGGTCCTCGCCCAGGAAGAGCGTATCCCCGTCACCCCCCGCGGGGCGGCCACGAGCCTCTGCGGCAGCGCCACACCGATCCGCGGTGGGATAGTCCTGGCCATGGGTCGCATGAACCACATCCTTGAGATCAGCCTGGAGGACAGACTCGCCGTGGTGGAGCCGGGCGTGGTGACCCTCCAACTGCACCAGGCGGTGGAGGCCAAGGGGCTTTTCTACCCTCCGGATCCGGCCTCTTACTCCATCTCCCTCATGGGCGGTAACGTGGCCACGAATGCCGGGGGCCCCAGGTGTCTCAAGTACGGCGTCACCAGGGACTATCTGCTGGGACTCGAGGTCGTACTGGCCAGCGGGGAGCTGCTGCGCACCGGGAGCCGAGCGGTCAAGGACGTTACAGGATACGACCTGACCCGCCTCTTCTGCGGCTCGGAGGGGACCCTGGGGGTGATCACCAAGATCACCGTTCGCCTCATCCCAAAGCCAGAGGCGAGACGCACGATCCTGACGGCCCTGAACACAGTGGAAGGGGCCAGCCTCATGGTCTCGAGGATCATCGCATCCGGCATCCTCCCCACGACCCTTGAGTTCATGGACCATGCGTACGTCAAGACCGTGGAGGAGATGATGCACCTGGGCCTCCCCAAGGAGGCAGGGGCCATGCTCCTCATCGAGGTGGACGGGTTCGAGGAGACAGTGGAGCGGCAGGCCCGCATAGTCCAAGACTTCTGTCTGGAGCATGGGGCAATGGAAGTGGCAGTGGCCAGGAACCAAACAGAGAGTGATCGCCTCTGGCTAGGCAGGCGCACTGGGACCATCGCGGTCATGCGCTCGAGCCCCTTGCGGATCTCCCACGACGTCACGGTACCCGCCAGCCGCATCCCAGATCTGGTGGCCCATACCCACAGGGTCGCCCAGGAGAATGACCTCAAGGTGGTGATCCTTGGACATGCGGGCGATGGGAACATGCATCCCATATTCCTCCTGGACCCGTCCATACCCGACGAAATGGAGAGGTTCCAGCAGGCCTCCCGGGAGCTATTCAGGTTCGCTGTGGCTGCGGGGGGGACCCTCTCGGGGGAGCACGGGATCGGGCTGGAGAAGCGCCCTTTCCTGGAGCTCCAAGTGGACGATGTGGGGATGAGGACCATGCGGGCCATAAAGGATGCCCTCGACCCCGCTGGGATACTGAATCCAGGAAAGTTCGTCTGAGAGATACAAGAAGACCATGTACCCGACAGACCAGTTGATGAGGGAAGCCACCAAGTGCTACTCCTGCGGGTTCTGTCTGGCCGCCTGCCCAGTGTACCAGGCCGTGGGCGTGGAGACCCTCTCCTCCAGGGGACGCATCGACATCATCCGAGGCATGCTCCTCGGGGAATTGCAGATCACCCCCAGGGCAGATGAGATCCTGTCCACCTGCCTGCTCTGCATGGCCTGTGAGGCAGCCTGCCCACCCGGGGTGGCAGCGAAAAAGCTCATCCTCGAGGGGAGGCACCGGGCAGTGGAGGAGAACGGTCTCCCCCTGCTAAGACGGTGGGCCCATGCCCGTCTGCTCAAGGACCGCAGGGCCTTGGGCCGCGCCCTGGCCTTCG
>CAZOXN010000764.1:0-1684 GCA_964583655.1 uncultured Desulfarculaceae bacterium
TTTGCAGCGAAGCGAGACGCACAATGGTCGAAAAAAGCCCCTGAAGGGCGAGGAGTTCCCCCAGGCCCGAAACAAAGACGACCCACTCCCCCAACCCACCGACCGCGTTTGATCACGGGGGGTGATGGCATTTCTCTGAAACGCCACCACCCCCCGTGATCACCTACGATCTCTGAGATCCCGGTGTCTTGTCCGAGGCCTTGTGGGACAGCCCCTGTCTTGCGCCTGGCGAGGCAGTGCTCAGGAGGCGGTGCGGGTTGTCCACCAACATGGTGAGGAGATCCTCCTCCGGGATCCCCTCGGCCAGGAGCATCTGGAAGAAGCGCCGAAGCCCCTGGGTCACAGTCGGGCTTTGCGGCTGTCCCACATCCGAAGAGAGGATGATGTGCCGCGGTGTGACCTCTCGTATGGATGCCACGTATCGTTTCAAAGGGATCCGGTCCATCTCCAGGTTGCTGTAGCAGTGCTCCAGATACACCCCCTCTCGCTCGGCCAGGGCGGCCTGGTCCCTGAGGCCGAGCCCCGTGGCCCCGAAGAACGGGTGGGTGACGATGATCTTCCTCAGACCCATCTCGTGGGCCGCCACCACCAGGGCCTTGACCTCTGCGGCCGAGAGGTGACCCGTGGCCAGGATCAGGTCGTGTGTCAGGATGAGCTGGAGGATCTCGTGGATCTCAGGCCGGAGCCCCCTGCCCGGGCCGCCCGGTCCCCAGATGGTTATCCCGGCCCCTGGGGGGAAGGTGCGACAGAGATTTCCATCCACACCCCAGGCCGGGATCAGATCTCGCCTTCCGGTATGGGCCAGGTGGCCCTCGGCATGGATGGTAGGCATCCAGACAACGAAGGGGATGGGATCCGGGACGGGATGGAGGGTCGCTGCCTTGTTGGCGCCTCGGGCCGCGTGGATGGCATGAGGATTCAAGCCGCCCACGGAGTAGTTCAGGACAACGCTCCCCAGCACAGTGACCGGCCTGTAGGCCCTGGCCTGGGCGGCCAGGGCAGTGGTGGGGGTGAAATGGTTCTTGAGCACGCACCCGAATCCCGATGCGTGCGCCTCCTCGGCGATGGAGAGGGCATCATAACGTCGGGACAGGAACTCGGGCCCCACGTGCACGTGGAAGTCGATGATGATCTTGCCGTCTCGGGTGGGCAACTTCCCTCCTTCGGGCCTTCGCGTCATGGGTCACCTCTCTGTCTGGCCACCGCCCAAGTAGAGACGCCGGATCTCGCTATCTTCCAAGACCTCCCTGCCCGTGCCGGTCATGCGAAGCCGTCCGAGATCGAGGACCAGGGCCTGGTCCCCTATCTCCAGGGCCCTGCGCGCGTTCTGCTCCACCATCAAGACGGAGATACCGCTGGAAGCGATGCGCTGAACCTCTCGAAAGACCTGTCCCATGGGCCCTGGGGCGAGGCCCAGGGATGGCTCGTCCAACAGCAGGAGGCGGGGTCTGAGCATCAGGGCCATGGCCATCTCCAGGATCTGCTGCTCCCCGCCGCTCAGGTTGCCGGCCAGCATGCGTCGCTTCTTCTTCAGGACAGGGAACCTCGTTTCCATCTCCTCCAGATCGCGGGCCACCTCACGGTCACGCCTGTTGTACGCCCCCATCTCCAGGTTCTCCCGCACGGTCATGAGGGGGAAATTGCAGCGCCCCTGTGGTACCAGGCTCACCCCCAAGGCCAGTAT
>CAZOXN010000765.1:0-1683 GCA_964583655.1 uncultured Desulfarculaceae bacterium
CGTGGGGGTTGTGAAAACGCTTGTAGGCCGGATCGAGCCTCTCGAGTCCCCTCAAGCAGTGCCCTCTTATCTCTGGGAGCGGCTTGCCAGTGTAGACCAACTTGCCGCCTTGGAAGATCGGGACCAGGAGCTCCTCCATGGAGAAGGATTCGGGGTAGGTCTTGGAGACATGGGGAAACACCGGGTGATGGGCCCGAAAGGCCTCTCCCTCAGGGAGTCTCTCGTCGTGGAGGAAGAGCACATCCCCCCGCATCTGCCCGCTCTGGTCGTACATCCTGACGACCTTCTTCAGCCCCGGATTCGTGATCTTGTCCGGGTTGTCGGAACGCTTGATCTTGGGGACCATCCTCTTGCCCACTTCATCCAGGGCCGTGAGCTTGTAGACCCCCCCAGTGCCGGACAGGTGAAAGAGGTCACCAGCCTCGTCCCTACCCCCCAGGTGTCTATCCTGGCCCCTTGCCTCCGTTTCAGGCTCTCCATGATGGATTCATCCAGGTCGCTGGAGGCCACGATCTTGACCCCTGGAAACCCGGCCTCGTCCAGCATACGCCTGGCCTCCTTGCTCAGGTAGGCTAGGTCGCCGCTGTCCAAGCGGATCCCTTTCAATTCAACACCGCTTTCCCTTAGCTCCCGGGCCACGCGTATGGCGTTGGGTAGACCGCTTCGCAGCGTGTCGTATGTGTCCACCAGCAGGACGCACGCCTCTGGATAGACTCGGGCGTAAGCCCTGAACGCCTCTATTTCGTCCGGGAAACTCTCCACCCAGGAGTGGGCATGGGTCCCCCGGACCGGGATCCCGTAAAGGCGCCCTGCCAGGACGTTGGAGGTCCCCTCGGCCCCGCCGATGAACGCGGCACGGGAGGCCATGAGACCCCCGTTGGGGCCATGGGCCCTCCGCAAGCCGAAGTCTATGACCGGATCCCCGTTGGCGGCCCAGCACACCCTGGCCGCCTTGGTGGCGATGAGGGTCTGGAAGTTGAGCACATTGAGCAAGGTCGTCTCTATGAGCTGGGCCTCGGGAAGCGGCGCCGTGACCCGCACCAAGGGCTCGTGGGGAAAGACCACCGTCCCCTCAGGCATGGCCCACACGTCCCCCGTGAAACGAAAGCCCTGGAGATAGTCCAGGACCTCCTGGACAAAGATGCCGAGGCCCTCCAGATAGGCCAAGTCCTCCTCGGTGAACATCAGCTCCTGGAGGTACTGGATGACGTCCGCCAGACCCGCGAACACGCAGTACCCTCCATCGTCCGGGACCGTTCGAAAGAAGTAATCGAAGTTCGCCCACTGGTCCCGTTTCCCCTCCTGGACGTACCCACCGACCATGGTGAGTTGATACAGGTCCGTCAATAGAGCCCAACCGCTCCAGCTGTTCATCTCCCGCGATCCCTCACCCCACCCAGCACCGCGAGGTGCATCGTCTTTCCCCGTTGAGCCGGTTCCGCCATCCCGACGAGGTCATATCCATCCACCCCTGTGATGCGGACCGCCTTGAGACTCCCTGGTCGGATCCCCGCGCCACGGATCCGCACCACCCCGTCTATCTCAGGGGCCTGGAATGGGGCCCTTCCCAGGGCCTCTCCCCCTGCCCCATCCGTTCCCCTCTCCACCAAGGCCCGCACCGAGCGTCCCACCCACCACCCCATTAGCACCTCGGTGATCCCCCTCATGAGGGACATGAGCTCA
>CAZOXN010000766.1:0-1403 GCA_964583655.1 uncultured Desulfarculaceae bacterium
GTTGGGCACGTTCACGAGAACGGTCTTGTCTATGAGCGGGGCCGGTCGTACCTGATTGACTATGAGCATCCTCTCTCGAATCGGGGACCGGGTGGTACCTGCCCTTCACGGAGTAGAAGCCTTGCTTGTTCACTATGATGGGCCGGGCGATGTTGGCGTACCCGCCCAGGACTATGTTGATGTTGAATATGTTGACCTGGTTGACCACCACCGTCCCAGGCCCCCAATATCGAGACCCGTAGAAGACCTCGTGAGGGGCGAGCGGCACCCAGCCGATATGTTGAAGGGTGTGTATCCATAAGACCCTGCCAGGGTGCCAGCGCAAGACGCGGATCCCCAGGGCACGAGGGGGCGGGACCCAATACCAGATCCCATTGACCACCACCCAACCCCCGTAATGGTGGGTCACGTGACCGAATGGCTCGTATGGGATCCATACATGCTCGTTGTACCATGTGGTCCATCTCCCGCAAGTGAAGGGCGACCAGCCGATCTCGACCCTCGTGGGCCGCCACATTTGTTGATACCCGCCTTGGTAAGGCACCCTTTCCCAGCGACCATTCTCCTCCAGGACATGGGCCTCCGATTGAAGCCCTTCCGGCAGGTAAGGGCTACTCACCCTGGAGATCCTCTGGATGGCCTGGTCCCTCTCCGCATTCCACCGGTCCCAATCCGGATCCACTCCCCCTTCGCCCTGCTCCACAGACTCGGAGTCCGCGAGGAGCGAGGAGGACCCGGCCGCGACGGGATACCTGGTCTCATAACCGTCCTTGAGATGGATGAACTGCACCTCGCCCTTCAAGGCCACCACCTCCAAGGATTCCTCCCCCACGTAGATGTCGAGGGAGGCGCCGCCTGGCGCCACCACGTATCCGTACGGCGTGTCCGCCCGGACGACCCCCTCCAGGCTGTTGTTCTGGAATCTCACCTCTCCCGAGGCCACACGGAGATGGGTCAGATCCTCTTCCAGGGCGACCACCTCCACCTGCGTGGCATCTCCTGACCTCACGAGGGTGTCGTTGGGGAACGATAATTCCGCCTTCGTCCCCTCCCCTGAATAGAAGATGTCCTGTGGCCCCACAGGCGCATCCAGGACAGCGAGCACCCAATCATCATCCTCAGGGACATAGCGCAAGAGATCCCCCTCCAAGTGAGAGATCCTCCCCACGATGGGGACCTCCTCGGCCCGAGGCGCCTTCGCCCACCCTGCGGCGAGGAGCAAGAAGCCAAGCCCCACCATCACGGCCAACGCTCTTCTCATCCTGCACCAACCTTTTGCATTGGAACCCACCATGGCGCGTCTCCTGCTGAGGAGACGCCTCGCCCATGGCCACGGTTTACCCTTGTGTCCTCACCCAGGCCCCACGTCCCTCACCCACCCAGGAACCCCCCAGGAGATGAGG
>CAZOXN010000766.1:1413-1683 GCA_964583655.1 uncultured Desulfarculaceae bacterium
CGGACACATGGCGGGACCATGTGTTCCCATGGCTCTCCCCTGGCCATCCGCCTCCTGACATCGCTCCCGCTCAGCCCTTTCTCGCTGGGCTCTCGAACCCACAGGACCTCTGTCTTCAGGCCCAGTGACTGGAATCCCTCCAGCTTCCTCCTCCCCCATTCGTCGTATATGGTGAGGAAGAACACTGCATCCAGTGGCACGTAGTACCTGTAGAGTTCAGGGATATTGATGGGGAATGGAACGACTGAGAACTCCTGATGAGAGATACCC
>CAZOXN010000767.1:0-1680 GCA_964583655.1 uncultured Desulfarculaceae bacterium
TCCTTGACCTGATCCCCTTTCAGCCCTGCAACGAGGGCCACGTCCTCGAGGTTCAAGCCCTTCCATATCATGACCACCTTCTTGGCAGCCTCCAATCCTTCCCCCAGGCGGATATCGCAACCAAGGCACACGATCCCGCATGGGGCGACCACCCCGCGATCCTCTTCCCTCACATCACTCACACCCAGTTTCATGGCCTTCACAACCCTCCCCATCCTTCCCCATGGCCCCAAGGACAAGACGCCCAGGCGGCTCTGGCCTCAAGGGCCTCACCAACATCTGAGACCAACCGCGCCTGTCAAAGGATCCCTCGTAAAGAGAAAGGGAGGCGACCACCCCGGCCGCCCCCCTTTGAAGACTTGGCATCGCTGGTGCCGAGGGGCGGAATTGAACCGTCGACACGCGGATTTTCAGTCCACTGCTCTACCGACTGAGCTACCTCGGCACCGCTGATACATATAGTCCACTCGGGCCACGGAGTCAAGTGCAAGAGCGCGCCCTACCACCTTACCACCCTGGTCCCGCTGAGCCTGTCGTGCCATGCGAGGCCTTGGGCATTGAAGAGGGCCCACCAGTATCCGGCACCGAGGGGCAAGATGGATAAGGCAGCGCACGCGGCCCGTCGCAAGGCACCCGTGAATCCCGCTGCTCCCCCGTCGGACCGCATCACCCAAAGCCCCCAGATGGCCTCCCCGCATGTCCTCCCGCAAGCACTCCGCAGGAGGACGAAATAGGCGGCCCACGCCAGCCCCATGGCAGCAACCCAAAGGAAGGACATGCCCAGGAACTCCTTGGGATGGACCATGGCAAAAAAGAAGAGATTGGACAATCTCCCGGCCTTGGAGAGCATGGCCCATTCAGCCACGGCCAGGATCATGCCCAATGACCCGAGAAACAAGAGATCCACCGCGAAGCCCAGGGCCCTGCGGGCCCACCCCGCAGGTCGAGGCAGGGGCCAGGGATGCATCTCCTCCAATGCCATGGTATCGGTCACGAGACCCCCCGACTCCTTCCCATGCACAGGCGGCTACTAGACGGTATCACCCGAGATCCCCGAAGAGATACTGGAGTATGGCCACCGCCATGGGCCCTGCGGTCTCGGTCCTGACTATCCTCGGGCCCATCCTCACCGCCACAAACCCCGCCGCCTCGAGCTGTCTGACCTCCGCTTCCTCCAACCCGCCTTCCGGCCCCACCACCAGCGAGACCCGCATGGAAGGAGGCCTTCCCTGCCCCAGGACCTCCCTCAATGTCCTGGTCCCCTCACCCTCCCAGAGGATCAGCTTCAACCCATCGCGTTCGGCGACATCCCGACACAGCTCCTCCAGGTCCCAGGGCCCTCCAAGGGATGGGATCCAGGCCCGGCCGCATTGTCGCGCCGCCTCTTGTATGATACGCCTCCAACGCCTCATGCGGCCGTCCGAGCCCTCAGGACCCCACTGTGGCACACACCTCCGGGTCTGGAGCACCGCCATCTCCTGGACCCCCAGCTCGGTGGCCTTTTGAACCACCCACTCCATCTTGTCGGCCTTGGACAGGGCCTGGATGAGATGAATCCAGAGGGGAGACTCCCTGTTGACATCCCAGACCCTCGTGACCCTGAGACACACCCTCTCGGGTGCGCTCTCGACGACCTCGGCCTCCCCCTCCACCCCACCCGCCCGCACCACTGTGACAAGG
>CAZOXN010000768.1:0-1680 GCA_964583655.1 uncultured Desulfarculaceae bacterium
CCCTTGGTTGGAGGAAGAGAAAAGCAAGAGGGTCAGCTCTGACATGCCGGGAACTCGCCGATCTCTGGTCATGGGCCCTAGCAGCACGGCCGTTTGCTGAAGGTCTTCCTGATTCCTTCGCCACACCAAAAAAGGAGTGAAGGGGTCAGCCAGTGACCCCGCCAACCCCTCTGCATCTCTTTGGCGTCCCCAACGGGATTTGAACCCGTGTTACCGGCTTGAAAGACCGGTGTCCTGGGCCTAGCTGGACGATGGGGACTGTGATCCAGTTGGTGGGCCGTGCTGGATTCGAACCAGCGACTCTCTGCTTAAAAGGCAGATACTCTACCTGACTGAGTTAACGGCCCGCGACAATTCGATGACAAATTATAGCCCGTGCCGCGGCGAAATCCAAGGAGAGCCCTTGGGCGGTCCCCAAGGCCGACCCTGCCCGCCTTTCCATTCCAACTCCAAAGGAATCCCCCCCCTTGCCCTCTCCCGGTGTCGGGGGCCCATGGCTACTTTAGCGGCGCGCGGAGACCGAGGCATCCCCGAGACAGGACCGAAGGGTTCCCAGCGGTCAGTTCAGGTCCTGGGACCGGTAGGGCTTCTCAAGAAGGGGTTTTGAACCAGGATGGTATCGTTTCTCGTGGGCCCCACAGATACGAGGATCACAGGGACGTCTGTCAGCTCCTCGATCCTGCGGACGTATCTGTTTGCGGCCTTGGGCAGTTCGTTCAAATCCCTGGCACTGGCCGTATCCTCCTCCCACCCCTTCAGCTCCTCGTAAATGGGCTTGCAGGCACTCAGGGTCGCGATGGAGGCAGGGACCTCCTCCAACCTCTTCCCCTCATGCTCGTAAGCCACGCATATCTTCAGGGTGCTCAACCCTTGGAGCACGTCGAGTTTGGTCACCGCCAGCTCCGTTATCCCGTTCAGACGGACCGCGTCCCGCACCATGACGATGTCGAGCCACCCACAGCGCCTCCTTCGGCCTGTGACAGCACCGAACTCCTTCCCCCTTTCCTGCAACAGGTCTCCTACCTCGTCGCTCAGTTCCGTTGGAAAGGGCCCTCCACCAACCCGGGTAGTGTAAGCCTTGACAATGCCCACCACACCATGGATCCTGGTGGGCCCCACCCCTGACCCAGTGCACGCATTACCCGCCACGGTGTTGGAGGAGGTGACGTAAGGATAGGTGCCGTGGTCCACATCCAGGAAGGTGCCCTGCGCCCCTTCGAAGAGGACGTGCCTGCCCTGCTTCATCTCCCGATCCAGCAGCAGCGAAGTGTTGGTGACAAAAGGAGCGAGCTTCTCGCAATAGCCTTGATACTCCTCCAGCACCTCCTTCAACGAAAGGGGAGTCTCCGCCAACCGATCCTTCAGGTAAGGGTTTACCTCCCTGAGGTTCTCTTGCAACTTCTGTCGAAAGACCTCCGCATCCAGTAGGTCCACGAAGCGGATGCCACGCCTGGCCACCTTGTCCTCATACGTGGGCCCGATGCCCCGCCCTGTGGTCCCTATGGCCTGCTTGCCGAGGGCCCGCTCCCTGCCCACATCGATCCTCCTGTGATAAGGCATGACCAACTGGGCCACCTCGCTGACGAAGAAGTTCTCCGGGGAGAGCTTGAAGCCCTTCTCCTCCAACCGTGCCATCTCCTCCACCAATCCCCCAGGGTCCACCACGACCCCGTTTCCGAT
>CAZOXN010000769.1:0-1676 GCA_964583655.1 uncultured Desulfarculaceae bacterium
GATCCCCAGTTGGGAGCGCCCGGCCCCTCCCCTGAGGAACTCCACGATACCCCCTGTATCGTCCCCTATGGAGGTCATCCGCCACACGGAGATCCCTAGCCCCAGCAGCTTCTCGGCGATCATGGAGGAATTGGTGTCCACGATGGCCCCTGAGAGGAGCTCGTCCCCTATGGTCACCACCTCTGCCTTTATCCCCACGGCCTCTCACCCCACCATGGCCATGGCGAGCCTCAGGGAGAGAGCGGCATACAGGCCCGCCAGGAGGTCATCCCCCACCACCGCCAGGCCCCCGGCCAGCCGCCTCTCCACCCAGCCAAGGGGGGGGACCTTCGTCATGTCGAAGAGACGGAACAGGGCGAAGCCCGACGCCACGGAAAGGACCCCGGGCTCCACCCAGGATAGGGCCACAACGAGCCCCGCCACCTCGTCTATCACCACCCTGGATGGGTCCCTCTCCCCCAGGAGCCGCTCGGCCCGCCCTGAGGCCCAGATGGCCAGGGCCACGAATGCCAGGAGGCTCAAACCCCTGAGCCCCCAAGGCTGAACCTGGAAGAGGAGATAAACGGGGATCCCCACGAGGCTCCCCACGGTGCCGGGGGCCTTGGGGCAACGCCCGATCCCCAGACAGGTGGCCACGCCCATGGCAAAGGTGTCCGCCCAGTCCCAACCCCGGGCATCCCGCCTGGATGATTCGTTTATATCCGATCCCTGCTCTGAACTCAAGGGCGAGTCCTATTCCGACGGTAGATGGACAGGGCCTCCTGGTAGACCTCTTTTACAGGGACACCCGTGCGGGAGGCTATCTGCCGGCAGTCCTGGTATTCTGGGAGGGCATTGAGGACCTCACCTCCCGCGTAGGAGACCTTGATGCGCACCTGGCCCCAGGGTGTTTCGGCCACCTCGTGCCTTCGCTCCAGACAGCGCCTCAGTATTGGCAGAAATCTGACCCCTATGGAGGTGGACTCCCTCAAGATGATCTCGGCCATGGCGTCCCTCCGATGGGGCTCCGAAAGGACCCTGAGGAGGACCCCAGGCCTTCCCCTCTTCATGATGAGTGGGGACCAGCTCACGTCCAGTGCCCCCTCTGCCATGAGTCTGTCCATGAGATGTTCGCAGAACTCGGGGTTCATGTCGTCGATATTGGCTTCCAGGACCCAATCCTCCCGGAAACTGACATGATCCGCCTCCCCCAGGATCAGGCGAAGCAGATTCGGTCGGTCGGACAGGTCCCTGTGCCCGACCCCGTAACCGAGCATCTCCATCCTCATGGCCGGGAGGGGACCGAACTCATGGGCCACCTCCCTGATGATGGCCGCCCCAGTGGGCGTGAGCAGCTCCTCCTGCTGACCTCCCTCGGAGACAGGGACCCCTTTGAGGATCTCCAGGGTGGCAGGGGCCGGGACCGGTAGGACCCCGTGCCCCCCCCTCACGAACCCCCGGCCCAGGGGTAACGCGGAGGAGACGACCCGGTCAGGCCTCAGCCACCGCACCCCCGCTGCTGCCCCGACGATATCCACCACGGAGTCCAGGGCCCCCACCTCGTGGAAGGTCACTGCCTCCGGGGCCACACCGTGGATCCTCCCCTCTGCCTCGGCCAGGCGCTGAAAGACCCGGAGGGCCAGCTCCCTCACCTCGGGCTGAAGCCCTGCCTGCTGCAGCATGGCCCTTATCTGTGC
>CAZOXN010000770.1:0-1675 GCA_964583655.1 uncultured Desulfarculaceae bacterium
ATTCCTACACCAATGACCAGCAGCTCCTCGATCTCCCGCACCAGGACCTGCGGAGGGCTAGGGCAGCGGCCCTCTCCATGATCCCCACCAAGACAGGGGCCGCCTCTGCGGTGGCCTTGGTCATCCCAGAGCTCAAGGGAAAGTTCGACGGGCTGGCGGTCCGTGTCCCGACCCCCAATGTCTCCCTCGTGGACCTAGTGGCTGAGCTGGAGCAAGAGGTGACAGTGAAGGAAGTCAATGACGCATTGAAGGCCGCCACCAACAGGTACCTGGGCTACACCGACGAGCCGCTGGTCTCCATCGACTTCCAAGGAGACTCGAGGTCTTCCATAGTGGATGGACCTTCGACACGGGCCATGGGCAGGATGGTGAAGGTCATGTCGTGGTACGACAACGAGTGGGGGTACTCCAACCGCGTCCTGGACCTGATCCTTCACATGCACGCCCAGAGGCCGATCTGACGGGCGCGAGGCAGGCCGCACAGGGCGGTGTGATCTGAGCCTGTTTTGCGGGGGAGAGTCATGAGCCCAGAGGCAGAAGAGGCCCGAGATCCCTCCAAGGTGCTCCTCGAATCCGAGGCGCTCCGGCGTAACCTGGAGGAGACAGCGGTGCGGGATCTGGTCATAGATCCCAAGTATCGGGTCCTCCAGGAGGTGGTGGAGGAATACCGCGGCCTGCGCAAGACCGTCGATACCCTCGTCTTCGAACTGAATCATCCCTTCAGGAACTGGCGCGTGATCATCCCCGAGCTCAGGGGATTCGCCCTGAAGAACTTCGCCTCGTACGGTTCGCACCCTCGCGGCCCCATGGCCGTGGAGCTCATCATGGGGGTCTTCCTGGAGGCCCTGGCAACGGCCAAGCGGGTGGAGATCCAGCACCAGGCCATGGAATCGCTCTTGGCCTACCTGGAGAAGGTGATCCAGACCCCGCTCGATGGTGGCGCCTCTGAACTGCCGCGTGTGCTGGGGAGGTGTTTCGGCCAGCTCATGGGGCTCCCGGAGTCTCAGTCTCGGATGCTGGCCAGGAGCCCCCATCCCCTCAAGCGCATCGGCAAGGGCCTCTTGGCCTGGGACATGGATGGGTCGGGTCTCGAGGAGTTCAACCGGCTGCTAGTCCACTGCCTTCACATCACCTACTGGGACTGGCTCCAGGAGCAGGATCCGTTGGAATGGTTCCGAAGGGAGTTCGACCAGGAACCCCCCTCCAGGGAATTGAGGGAGGCCTTGCAGGCGGTGTCACATCCCAGGTTTCGGGAGTGCCTATCGGCCCTGGAACTCCTGCCGCAGGAGGTCGCCGGGAGGCCTTTGACCGAGCGTCTCCTGTCCCTGCCAGGCCATCTGGATATCGTGAGGATGTACAGGGAGTTGCCCGACAGGCTGGCGGCCCTTCAAGGGCAATGGGAAGGGGGTTGCGGCCAGTCCATGGACCTCCTGAGGGACGCCAAGATCCTCTTCCTCTTCCGGATCATGGAGACCCAGGCCCTTTCCGAGATCCATGAGCAGACCCTGGGAGAGGTCCAGAGGGCCCTGACCCTCAAGATCCGAAGCGAACCCATCGAGAGGTTGGAGGCCTTCCTCCTGAGGAACTTCGAGCTCCTCAAGGAGAACGTCCACCACTACCCGCGCACAGCCCTTCAATGCATCAATTCCATAGGGCAGGAGGTGTTCCGCAAGGG
>CAZOXN010000771.1:0-1675 GCA_964583655.1 uncultured Desulfarculaceae bacterium
TCCCCAAGCTTTCGATCAGGGGCTGGCCCTTCACCCCCTGCCCGGGCCTTCTCCTGTGCGTCCGTCTCGAAAGGCATCACGCCACCTGCCGTCTCACGTATCCGTTATCCCTGAACCACTGCACAGCATCCTCCAGGGCGTGTCTCACGGGCGTCTGGGGCATCCCTAGTTCACGCACGGCCTTGCTGGCATCGAAGAACATCTTCTTTGCGGCCATGCGAACCCCGTCAATGGGGATCCTGGGCTCCCTGTGGGTGATCCAGCGGCTCACCGCCTCGTTGAGATAGGCCATAGCCAGTATCGGGCCCCTTGGGAGTCGGACCCTCGGGGCCAGGACCCCGCATATGCTCGCCAGCAATTCCAGGATCTCCCTGAGGGTCAGGTTCTCGCTGCCCAGTATGTACTTCTCGCCTGACCGCCCTCGCTCCATGGCCAGGATGTGTCCCGCGGCCACGTCCCTTGCATGGACCAGATTGAGGCCTGTATCCACGTAGGCCGGCATCCGGCGGTTCAGGAAATCCGTGATGATGCGACCCGTAGGGGTGGGTTTGATGTCACCCGGGCCCACAGGCGTGCTGGGGTTCACCACCACCACATCCAGGCCTTCCCCAGCGGCCCTGAGGGCCTCCTGTTCTGCCAGGAACTTGGAACGCTTGTACGGACTCACCATGTCCTGAAGCCGCACCGGCGTCTCCTCGGTCCCAGGCCTTCCGTCACTCGGGATGCCCAACGTGCCAACCGTGCTCGTGTGGATGACCCTTCGGACCCCGACCTTGGCCGCGGCGCGGAGCACGTTCCTGGTGCCTTCGACGTTGATGGCGTACATCACCTCAGGGTCCGGGACCCAGAGGCGGTAATCCGCGGCCACGTGGAAGATCACCTCACATCCGGCAGCGCACGACTCCACCGATTCTAGGTCCCTCAGGTCTCCCTGGCATAGCTCCACATCACCTCGGTCAGGTGCGAGGGGGGGCCTCTTGCCGCCCCTTACCAAACAGCGCACTCGAAAGCCTCGCTCCACCAGGAGGGCGAGGAGATTGCCTCCCACAAAACCCGTGGCCCCAGTGATCATGACCTGCATCATGAAGCCCCTCGCCGCAACTGCTGGCACGGCTTGGCGCACATGGGTCCGTGCCCTGCGGGACAACCAGTGCCCCTATCGCGCCCCCCGAGACGCATGATATCTCCCTAGGGCCATCAGTGGGAAGCAGTTCCTGTAATTGTGATACCGAATCATGAAGTACTTGGGAAACCCGGTGCCGGTGAAATGTTTTTCTTCCCACGAGCCGTCATCCTCTTGATGAGCCAGAAGGTAGCGGATGCCGCGCACGACCTCCCAGGAGTCCGCCTCACCGGCGGCCATGAGGGCCATGAGGGCCCATGCGGTCTGGGAGGCCGTGCTAGGGCCGCTTCCTCTGAGCTCTGGCCTCCTGTATGACTCGCAGGACTCCCCCCAACCCCCATCCCAGTTCTGGTGCTCCTTCAGCCACTCTACGGCCCGGCGAACGTATGGCTTACCGAGGTCTTCACCGATGGAGGCGAGCCCTGAGAGCACGGACCATGTCCCGTAGATGTAATTGACCCCCCAGCGCCCCCACCAGCACCCGTCGGGCTCCTGAAGGGCCCTGAGGAACCTTATGGCGCCTCTGGCCAGGGTCGAGTCCAGGCTGTACCC
>CAZOXN010000772.1:0-1674 GCA_964583655.1 uncultured Desulfarculaceae bacterium
CCTCTTGACCGGGATCCCCCCCATGGTCGCAAACGACCCCTTCTCCTCCTGCACCGGCTCCTCCTCGTACCTTTTCACCATCTCCCTCAGCTTATCGTTCTCTCCGCCTTGGGACATATCCACCTCCCTGCGTCAAGCGTATGGGCCAAGACATACCTCGGAGGCCACCCGATCCACAGCCGACCCCGGATCCAGTCGCCCGTCGAGTATGGCCTCCATGAGGCCTCCGTACCTCGGATCGTTGAGCAGCCTCTCCCGGATCAGGTTGTTTACCCTGAATTCCAAGTAGTCGAAGAAGGCCTTCTCCCTCCTCTTCCTCTGCTTCTCCTCCAGGAGGCCCGAGGAGGCCATGTAAGCCCGGTGTCTCAAGAGGGCGTCGTAGAGCTCCTGGATTCCCTCGGCCGTCTTTATGGAGGTCTTGATCACCGGCGGGACCCATTCCCTGGTATGGATGCCCTCCTTCATCTGGAGCATGGTCTCCAACTCCAAGGCCTCCAGGTCAGCCCCATCCAGGTCCGACTTGTTCACGGAGAATATGTCGGCTATCTCCATGATACCAGCCTTCAGGGCCTGTATCTGGTCTCCGGCCCTGGGCATGGTGACCAAGAGGATGGTGTGGGCGAAGTTCATGACGTCCACCTCGGACTGGCCGCTCCCCACCGTCTCCAGGAGGATGACCTCCTTGCCCATGGCATCCAGGATATGTATGGCATCCGGCACGGCCATGGCCAGCCCCCCTAAGGAGCCCCTAGACCCCATGGAGCGGATGAAGACGCCCTTGTCAGTGGAGAGATTCTGCATCCTCGTCCGATCGCCCAGGAGCGCCCCCCCTGAAAAGGGGCTCGTGGGATCCACGGCCAGGATCCCGAGGCTGAACCCGTTTGTCCTGAACTTCAGTGCGATCTCCAGGATGAGGCTGCTCTTGCCGACCCCTGGGGGCCCTGTTATCCCTATAACGTATGCCTTTCCGGAGTGCTTGTACAGCTTGGAGACGATTCGTCGCGCCTCAGGCCGTCTGTTCTCCACCATGGAGATCAGCCTGGCAACGGCCCTGACGTTTCCGTCCAGGACCTTCTGCAGGATACCGTCCATGTCATCTTCCAAGGCCATCCCCTCTGATCCCTACCCCCCCTCGGTCCTCAATACCCTCGGAATCTCGGTTTCCTCTTCTCGAAGAAGGCCTTGGTCCCCTCCTTGAGATCCTCCATCAAGAGGAGCCCGGGGGTCAAGAGCTCCTCGTACCTGTAGTCATCGTCCATGCCGCGGTGGAGCATCTGTTTGATGACCCGCACTGTGTGCTGGGGGTACTGGCATATCCTCTGGGCCAGAGATCCGACGGTCTCGTCCAGCCTCTCGTGGGGGACCACCTTGGAGATGATCCCTATGGCCTCGGCCTCCCTGGCGTCGATGGTTTCCCCGGACAAGAGGAGATACCCGAGCTTGTTCCTGCTCATCACAGAACGGCCCCTGCCCAGGGTGATGACGTGCACCGCCCCGACCTTGATCCCCTGGAGTCCGAACCTGGCCCTCTCCGAGGCGATGGAGATGTCGCAGACTATGGGGATCTTGCAACCATAGCCGTACGCATGGCCGTTCACTGCCGCGATGACCGGCTGAGGGATGGACTCCAGGTGTCTGAACATCCGCGCATCGACCCTGGTGTAATCGCTGGAC
>CAZOXN010000773.1:0-1673 GCA_964583655.1 uncultured Desulfarculaceae bacterium
TGTCCAGACCCCATTGAGGTAGCGAAGCAGGACCCCCTGCCCATTGTCCCAGTCATAGCCAACGGCCCAGCCTTCCGTGGGAGAGGTGAAGTGGACAGAAGAGAGTTCCCATTCCCAACTCGTCTCCGAGGAGATGACGCTCGATGCATCGTAAGGGGACCAGGAGCCATTGGAGCAATGCAGGAGCACCCCAGAGCCACTGGCCTCATCCTTCCCAACCGCCCAGCCCTCCCCCGAGGCCGTGAAATGGACCGAAGACAATCCCCAGCTCTCGCTCACCTCCGGGGGCGGCACCGAACTCCATGAGCCATTGGAGTAGTGAAGCAAGACTCCCCTGGCATTCCATTGGTCTTTCCCCACGGCCCAGCCCTCGCTGGCCGACACGAAATGGACCGAGGACAACCACCAGTCCGAGCTCTCATCTGGCGGGATGATGGCCGATGTATCCAGGGAAGTCCAAGAGCCGCCGCTGTAATGAAGCAACACACCCTTGCCGTTTTCCCAATCGTACCCCACTGCCCATCCATCGTTGGAAGAGGTGAAGTAGACCCCAGACAACTCCCATATCCCGCTCACTCCCGGAGGGGTGCTTCCACTCCAGGATGCATGAAGCTGCCCGCCACAGAGCAGGAGCCAAGACAGGGACACAAGGGCTATGAACCCTCTCATCCGGCCACCTGACATCGCCAACATCACCACCTCCCTATCCGAGATGGATTCCCACTGGGCCTCGGTGAGCGTCCCAGGGGTGAGTTCATCTTGAAGAGGAGGTCAAGACATCCCCTCGCAATTCGTTGTATGTTCAATCAAGAGAAGACGAAAGTCAAATGTGCCCCAGAGGGCCTTCCATCTCACCCTCGCCGAGATGAGAGGGCTTTGCAGGGATGGCTCGGGACACTAGGCAGCCCTGGGCTCCAGGTGGTACAATGACAAGGCACAGGGCCCTGCATGCCGCAGGAGAATGGCTGGAGGTCCTGTCCCATGGCCCAGGAGTTCTTCAGGGTAAAGAGCCGGGAGCAGGCCTTGAAGGATATAGAGAGGTTCTCTCCTGTGGGGGAGGAGGAGATCCCTCTCCTTGAAGCGAGGGACCGAGTCCTGTCCAGACCCCTGTTTTCCCCCGAGAACCTCCCCCCTTTTCCCAGGGCGACCATGGATGGCTTGGCGGTCAGGGCCCAGGACACATTCGGGGCAAGCCAGGGCCTTCCGAGCCTGCTCCGGGTCGTGGGTGAGGTACGTATGGGGGAGAGGCCACCGGTGGTGCTCCGCCCAGGGGAGGCGATGGGGATCTCCACAGGTGGGATGCTCCCCGAGGGGGCCAATGCGGTCGTTATGGTGGAGTACACGCAAAGGGTGGACGAGGAGATGGTAGAGGTCTATCGACCGGTGGCCCCCAACGAGAACGTGGTGCGAGAGGGCGAGGACTTCTGCGCCGGGGAGGAGATCCTCCCTGCGGGGTGGCACCTCAGGCCGCAGGATATGGGGCTATTAGCAGGCCTCGGCCTGGGAAGCCTCTGGGTTCACAGGAGGCCGGTAGTAGCCATCGTTTCCACAGGGGACGAGATTGTTCCCATGCATGAGAGACCTGGCCCGGGTCAGGTGAGGGATCTCAATGGTTTGGCCTTGTCTGCACTGGTGGAGCAGGAAGGTGGAATCCCCCTGAGGATGGGGATCGT
>CAZOXN010000774.1:0-1666 GCA_964583655.1 uncultured Desulfarculaceae bacterium
GCCTGCAGGGAGAAGGCCCTTCGGGACTTCTCCCTGCAGGCACAGGCCTCTCGCGTGGCGTCTTTCTACAGGGCCGTACTGAGCATGGGACCTCTCAAGAGAGGGTTGCTGCGAGGGCCTTTTCCGAGCGGATAGAGGACAGGCCAGGTGAGATCCCTCGGTCCGCGCGGCCTTCACGTCCCTGTGGGGAGTTGGGGGGCAATTGGCGTCCCATGCCGGCCTGACGTAGGTGTGGGGACTTGGGCTCCACGAGGAGTTTTACGGCGCATGGAGGGAGTCGGCCTCAGGAAAGGGGAACGGTGATGAAGAGAGGGGATTTCGTGGTCTTCGGAAAACCGCGCATCGAGGAAGAGGAGATCGCGGAGGTGGTGGATTCGTTGCGCTCGGGATGGCTCTCGACAGGCCCCAAGGTGGCACGGTTCGAGGAGATGTTCAGGCAGTACGTGGGTTGCCAGTACGCTATTGCCTTGAACTCGTGTACCGCAGGGCTGCACTTGTTGCTGCTGGCTGGGGGAATCGGGCCAGGAGACGAGGTGATCACTACCCCACTGACCTTTGCCGCCACGGCCAATGTCATCGTGCACGTGGGTGCAAGACCCGTCTTCGTGGACGTGGACCCAGCCACCATGAACATCGATGCCCGACAGGTAGAGGGTGCCCTACAGGCCGGTACGGGCCGGGTGAAGGCCCTGATGGTGGTGCATCTCGCAGGGCGACCGTGTGCCATGAGGCCGTTATGGAGACTGGCCGAGGCATGGGGATTGATGCTCTTCGAGGATGCGGCGCACGCAACCGAGGCATGGTACCAGGGGAAAAAGGTCGGGACACTGGGAGACGGCGCCGCATTCAGCTTTTACGTCACCAAGAACCTAGTGACAGGGGAGGGTGGCATGGTGACCACCGATAGAGAGCAATGGGCAGACAAGATCAGGGTATTGAGCCTGCACGGGATGACCAAGGGGGCCTGGCGCAGATACTCGGAGACAGGTTACGCCCACTATCAGATCCTGTACCCAGGATTCAAGTACAACATGATGGACTTGCAGGCGGCCCTCGGCATACACCAACTCCCGCGTTTGGGGAGCTACCTTGAGCGGAGGGAGGAGATCTGGAGGGCTTACGACCAGGCCTTCCGAGACCTGCCGGTTCACCTCCCACCCCCTGCTGGAGAGGGTATCGTCCACGCGCGTCATCTTTACACGCCCCTCTTGGACCTGGATCGGCTCAAGGTGGATCGCGACGCCGTGATCCAGGAATTGCTAGAGGAAGGTATAGGCACAGGTGTGCACTTCATCTCCTTGCACTTGCAACCTTATTACCAGCAGGTCCATGGCTACAAGGAAGGGCAGTTCCCCGTGGCTGAAGAGATCTCGCGGCGGACCATCTCTTTGCCCCTGTCAGCCCAACTCAGCGACGGGGAGGTGGAACGGGTCATCGAGGCTTTCCGGAAGGTCTTGCTTCGGCACGCCAGGGAGTAAGGCGTGCCTTCTGGCAGAGGGGGCTTGGTTGCGACTCGCTCGCCTCCGGAGATGACACAGTCGGTCTGGAGACTCCACCGACCATCGGCAACCGACGGCGAGCTCGCATGACAAGGCTGAACCAGACCGTGGTAGGGCCGATGAGGGGGCCAAGGGGAACGAGGGTTAGGGCTTGGAGCTGTCGATCA
>CAZOXN010000775.1:0-1665 GCA_964583655.1 uncultured Desulfarculaceae bacterium
CATGTTCCCCATGATCTCCGGGGTGAGCGAGATCAGGCAGGCCAGGGAGATCCTCCAGGAGGCACAGGAGGAACTGCTCCTCAGGGGAGAGCCTTTTTCGAGGGATGTCCCGGTGGGGGCGATGATCGAGATACCGTCCGCGGTGTCCATCGCGGACTTCTTGGCGCAAGAGGTGGACTTCTTCAGTATAGGGACCAACGACTTGATCCAGTACGCCCTGGCCATTGACAGAGGCAACGAGCACGTGACCTATCTGTATGAACCGCTCCATCCGGCGGTCTTGCGCATGATCAAGACCGTGGTGGACGCCGGGCATGAGGCGGGGATCCCGGTCGGCATGTGCGGAGAGATGGCGGGAGAGCCTCTCTATGTCCCCATACTGCTCGGACTCGGCCTGGACGAGCTGAGCATGAACGCCCTAGCCATTCCTATGGTGAAGAAGGTGATTCGGTCGGTGACAGTTAATGACTGCCGATCGCTGGCGCAGCAGATCATGAGGTTCGGCACCCCTAAGGAGATCCACGAGTTCGTGCGGCAGACCCTTTGCCAGTGGTTCCCGCAGGAGTTCGAGGCCCTCTCCGTCCAATGAAACAGGAGACGGTGATGCCCGATGAACCAGGGGGAGGCTTCTCTTCCGTGGCGGATGTCCAAGCCCGACTGGAGCGGCAACAATACATATGTTCGCGGCAGATCGCGACCACGCTTTTTCTGGCCCATCGGATGGGAAAACCGGTCCTGGTGGAGGGGCCTGCTGGGGTGGGCAAGACGGATCTGGCCAAGGCCCTGGCCCCCGCCCTGGGATACGAGCTGGTCCGATTGCAGTGTTACGAAGGCCTCGACGAGACAAAGGCGCTCTACGAGTGGGAGTACGCGAAACAGATCCTCTACATCCAGATCCTCAAAGAGAAGATAGGGGAGCTTCTGGCTGATTGCAGGACGCTCGCCGAGGCGGTCGACAAGATCGCCTCGCAGAGGGAGGTCTTCTTTTCCCGGGCCTTCCTCCTGCCCAGGCCCTTGTTGAGGGCGATCCTCTCCCCGCAACCCACTGTCCTCCTGGTGGACGAGGTGGACAAGTCGGATCCTGAATTCGAGGCCTTTCTCCTCGAGGTGCTGAGCGATTTCCAGGTGAGCGTCCCCGAGCTAGGGACCCTGAGGGCACAGCACATCCCCCTGGTGATCCTGACCAGCAACAGCTCCAGAGAGATGACGGACACCCTCAAGCGCAGGTGCATGCATCTTCACATCGATTATCCCGAAAAGGATCAGGAGCGCCGTATCGTGATGATGAAGGTCCCGGGGATCTCCCGAACGCTTGCCGAACAGGTGGTGGCCTTTGTACAACGCCTCAGGGGGATGGATATCAAGAAGCACCCCAGCATAAGCGAGACCCTGGACTGGGCCAGGGCCCTGGTGCTTCTCAACGCTGAGGAATTGGGCCAGGCCTTGGTGAGGGATACCATCAGCCTGATATTGAAATACGAAAGGGACATCCAGCAGATCCGTCATGACCTGGAGCACATGGTCGAGGAGGTCAGGCGGGTCGGTCAAAGCTCGCCTTGATCGTCTCTGAGTGCCATGTTGACCTGCTGGAGGGCGTCACGATATGCAATTGGTCACGGGGGGTGGCGGCATTTCTCTCCGCTTCAAGTCTTCGGCGCTTGATTT
>CAZOXN010000776.1:0-1663 GCA_964583655.1 uncultured Desulfarculaceae bacterium
GCCTATGACGAACCAGGAGTTCATCCTGATGGCCAACAGGTTTGCCGCCGGGCTGGAAGGACTGGGCGCGCAAAAGGGCGACAGGCTCGCTGTGCTTGCTGCCAATTCTCCGGAGGTCATCTTGAGCTATTCCGCCATCTGGCGTCTCGGGGCGATCGCCATACCCGTGGTCCTGGCCCTGGCGCCTGGAGAGATCCGCTACATCCTGGAGAACTCGGGGACGAAGACCGTGATCTCCTCCCCAGATCTGCTTCCAAAGGTCAAGGAGGCTGCATCAGGGAGCTCCCCGGTGGAGAAGATAGTCCTCATGGGCAAGGAGAGGCACGAAGGGACCATCTCCATGGACGAGGTCATCTCCAGCGCTTCCGAACGTTTCGGGACGATCGAGGCTGACGAGGGCGACGTCTGCACCATCATCTACACGGCCGGGACCACGGGGAGACCCAAGGGGGTCATGCTGACCCACGGTAACCTGCTCTCGAACGCCGACGGATTCATCAGACATGTGGGACTCGGCCATGAGGACCGCCGCCTCGTGGTCCTGCCCCTGTCGCATGCCTTCGGCCTCGGCACTTGCAACACGACCTTCCTCTCCGGGGCTAGGACCTACATCATGAGGTCCTTCAATGTCCTGGACGTCCTCCAGGCCATAGAGAGATACAGGATAACGCAAATGTCGGTGGTCCCCACGATGATCATCCTGATGCTCAATCACCCCGAGGCGGGACGCTTCGATACGAGCTCGGTGAGACTTTGGATCTCCGGCTCTGCGCCCCTGCCGGTTGATGTCATGGGGGCCTTCGAGCGGAAGTTCGGGGGGACGATATTGGAGGGGTACGGATGTTCGGAGGCCTCGGCGGGCGTCTCGATAAACCCGGTCGAGGGGCCGGTCAAGCCTGGTTCCGTGGGGGTCCCGTTCCACGAGGTGGAAGTGAAGATCGTGGATGCCGGGGGCGAGGGATCGCCCGCAGGTGGTGAGGGCGAGATACTGGTGCGCGGCCCCAACGTCATGAAGGGGTACTACGGTATGCCGGAGGAGACCCAGGAGGTCCTCAGGGACGGATGGCTCCACACCGGGGACATATGTCGGGTGGACGAGGACGGTTACATATACGTGGTGGACCGGATCAAGGACTTGATCATAAGGGGTGGAAAGAACGTCTATCCCAAGGAGGTGGAGGAGGCTTTGTACAAGCTGCCCCAGGTGGCAGAGGCGGCGGTCATTGGGGTTCCGGACCCGGTCTACGGAGAGGAGGTCAAGGCATTCGTGGTCCTGAAGCCCGGGCAGAGGGCCACGGCCGAGGAGATCATGGAGGGGTGCGCCGGCCACATCGCCCGGTACAAGGCCCCCAAGGGCGTCGAGATCGTCGAGGCCCTGCCCAAGAGCAGCGTGGGCAAGGTCCTGAAACGCCTCCTCAAAGAGAGGGATCACCCTTCCTCGACCTCGTGAAGGCCTGGGTGAGGATTCCATGCCACTCGGGTGTAACGGGGCCAGGCGGCCGTGTCCCGCGGCATGGCACCTATGGGCAGTGCCCGGGAGGAGTCGGTCCATAGGAATCCCTGCCAGTTGTGAGTGGTCGTTGGTCCGTCGCTGTTCATCACCTATTGCGGACTGCTGGCGAGGGGATCGCGCAAATCCGCCGGGGCCCGGATTCCCCTAAGC
>CAZOXN010000777.1:0-1659 GCA_964583655.1 uncultured Desulfarculaceae bacterium
ACTCCATTCCCAGCGGGTGGCGGAGGTGGGGGCGGGCCCGCCAGGCCTTACCTGTGCCTTTTTCCTCAGCAAGTTCGGATATCCGGTGGTAGTCCACGAGGCCCTGCCCGTTGGCGGGGGGATGATGGGGGTGGCCATACCCGACTTCCGCCTCCCCAAGGAGGTGATCCAGCAGGAGATCCGGTACATAGAGGCCCGCGGGGTCGAGATCCGCTACAACTCCCCTGTGACTACCCAGCGCGGCGTGGAGGGACTCCTCAAGGAGGGCTTTGACGCCGTGTTCATAGCAGCCGGGGCCCAGAGGAGCCAGATCATCGGCATACCGGGAGAGCTCGAAGGGATCGACGGGCTGTATTACGGCTTGAGGTTCCTGCGGGATGTCAAGGTGGGGAAGAAGGTCCAGGTGGGGCGTCGCGTAGGCGTCATCGGTGGTGGGAACACGGCCATGGACGCAGCCCGGACAGCCCGCCGGCTCGGGGCCGAGGAAGTGCATGTCTTCTACCGACGCTCCCGCGAGGAGATGCCCGTGACCGCCAAGGAATACCAGGAAGCCGTTGAGGAGGGGATACACATTCACTGCCTGGTCAACCCCACACGGATCCTGCACGAGCAATGGGAGGTAAGAGGGCTGGAGTGCGTGCGGATGATCCCTGGCGAGGCCGATGAGACAGGGCGGCGAAGGCCCATCCCGGTGGAAGGAAGCGAGTTCTCGGTGGAGCTAGATATGGTCATCCCTGCCGTGGGGCAGGCCCCTGATCTCTCCTTCCTGACAGAGGACACCAAGCTCGAGCGGGTCAGGTGGGGGATGCTGAGGGTCAATCCCAACAACCTCTCCACCAACGTCCCTGGGATATTCGCCGGGGGGGACTTTGTCACCGGGCCTACCACGGTGATCCAGGCCATAGCCTCAGGCAGGAGGGCCGCCATAGCCATCGACAAGTACCTTCGCCAAGACCCCTCCAGGGTATTGATCCGCGACGAGAAGCTCCCCCCGGAGAGAGAGGCGCAGACCCAATTGGGAGAGGAGATGGAGGCGAGACCGAGGGTGGATATCCCGGTGCTGCCCCCCGAGGATCGCTTGAGCGGTTTCAAGGAGATCGAGATCGGGTACAGCGAGGCGCAGGCACGGCACGAGGCCCTCCGTTGCCTCAGGTGCGACCACGGATAATGTGTCGAGGAGGGTAGATTCGGCGAGACGCTGTTCCCCTTTTCCTTGGCCGACGAGGAGAAGGATGAGATGGACCTAGAAGGGAGGCGCCCATGATCAGGTCCATAACCAAACAAAAAGGGGTGGGGGAGATCCTGGAGCTCCTGGAAGACGTGCAGAGGGTATTCATCGTGGGTTGCGGGACGTGCGTCACCTTGTGCCGCACGGGAGGGGTCCAGGAGGTCGAGGAGATGGCAGAGCGGCTCAGGAAGGAAGGGAAGCTCGTCACAGGCACCATGGTGATACCCGTCGCTTGTGACGAGATATCGCAAGAGGCCTTGAGAGAGCACGAAGAGCAGATAGATCAGGCCCATGCCATCCTCGTCATGACATGCGCCTTCGGCGTGCAGACCGTGGGCCGCCAGTTGCAGGTCCCGGTGATCCCTGCCCTGGACACCCTCTTCATAGGAAAGGAACGGGGGGTTGGGGTCTTCGAGGAGGTCTGCACCCAG
>CAZOXN010000778.1:0-1659 GCA_964583655.1 uncultured Desulfarculaceae bacterium
GAGCGACCTGGACTGGGGGATGGGGGCTTACCGGCTGGCCGCGAGGGTACTGGAAGGAGGCGCGCGATACAGGGGGCTCGGGTGGCGGACGTACATGGCTGAGCCGTTGTACCGGGAGGCCCTGACCCTTTTTCTGGTGCTTCGGGTGGTGGAGCTCGTGAAGGGTTTGCAGGGAGAGGCGCGACAGGGAGAGCTGATCGTCGAGGTGGCGGCCGATGGGTTCCTGTCGCGGCTCCTGGGAGAGACCATCGCCGGACTGGCCGGCGTTCGGTGCTGCCCGGTGGAGGGGGGGCCATGTGACCCGGCGGGGAGGGATGCGAGGAGTTCCTATCTGGGCCGGTTTCGGCGCCGGCTCCGGGAGGCGAGGGTCACCGGCGACTGGCGAAAGCAGGCCTGCGATTTGCTGGAATGGGCCGACAAGGAATATGTGATGAGGATCCGCTGGGGGCGCCTGAAGGCCGCTCGGGCGGTGCCGCGAGGCGGTATCACCTTCTTCTCCTCCTATTCCAACAACAGCCGGACTCTCTCCCCTTTCGCCCCGCTGATGCCGGAGCCTCCCTGGTGGGTCCTGACCAACGATTCCGCCAGGAGGGGGATGCCGGGGGGGGAACGCCGCTGGTCCTGGATCTGGGAGTTACACGCGCGGGGAGGCGTGGCGCCCGGCTCTGACCTGGAGGCCGCGCATCCGGAAGGGGAGGCTCCGCCCGACGGTGTCACAGGAAGGTGGCTCGCCCGAAGTCCGGCCTGGCGAAGTTGGCGGAAGGTGGAGTTCCCCACGGTGAGGAACCTGACACGGTGCTGGGAGGCCTACCTCGAACGGGCGAGGCCCCGCCTGGTGGTCATGGCCAATCAATGGGGGATCGAGGGCTGGTTCACTCACATCGCCAGGGAACGCGGGGTCCCGGTCCTTCAGATCATCCACGGGGTGCTGGGTGGGTACCTCTATACCCAGACGCCCATCGTATCCGATGTACTGGTGGTGCCCGGAGAGTTCTGGCGCGGGCTGTGGCCAGAGGAGGAGCGGTCGAAGATCGTGGTCTTCAATCCCCCAGGGTACATCGACCGTGTGGAGAGGGTGGCGGGCTCGGGCAGGCCCAGGCTCACCTACTTCTCCTGGCCGCTGAGGATGATCCCTTCGTACGGCTTCTACGAGTTGACCGACGGGTTCATCGGCCTGTTTCAGAGGTTGTTGGACGAGGGGAGGTGCGAGATCACCATAAGGGCCCATCCCCTCGAGGATCCCTCGGACCTCCTGGGCCGTTGGCGGGCGCTTCACGGCCGGGTGCCCGAGGCGGTCCGCATGAGCAAGGGCGAGCCGCTGGAGCAAGTCCTGGCCAGGACGGATGTGGCCCTGATGTTCCGCTCCACGGTCATGCTGGACTGCATGGCGAGTGGGATCCCTGTGGTGATGCCCGGCTGGATGGACTTCGGGTGGAACGAGGCCGTAGGTGGTGCATCCGGGATTCATTTGGCCTCCGGTTTCGAGGATCTGGAGGGTACGCTCCTGGATTGGCTGGACCGTCGCCCCGAGATGGACACGGATCTGACCCGAAGATTCGTCATGCCCGCCGGAGAGGGCCGAGAGCGGTTTGGCTCGTGGGTCCAAGGGCTCATGCGGTCCTGCCATGGTTGAGGATGCGAGGAATTTACCAAGAAAAG
>CAZOXN010000779.1:0-1659 GCA_964583655.1 uncultured Desulfarculaceae bacterium
CGATGAGGATGGCCTGGGACTTGGAACGATCATGGAGGTCATGATGGCGGAGATCACCCGCTTGACCACCCCGCTCACTGATTCCGACGTGGAAGGCCTTCGGATAGGCCAGAAGATCCTCCTCAGCGGTGTCATCTATACAGGGCGTGACGCCGCCCACAAGCGTCTGATGGAGTTGATCTCGCAAGGCCAGGCACTGCCTTTCGACCTCAAGGGTCAAGTGATCTACTACGTTGGTCCCTCCCCTGCCAAACCAGGTCGCCCCATCGGATCGGCAGGTCCCACCACCAGCTACCGGATGGACCCTTACGCCCCGAAGCTCATGGAACTGGGTCTCAAGGGGATGATCGGGAAGGGGAAACGTGCCAAGGAGGTGGTAGAGGCCATGGTCAAGTACAAGGCCGTCTATCTCGGCGCCACAGGCGGGGCAGGGGCCCTCTTGGCCCGTTCCATCCTGAGCGCCCAGGTGATCGCGTACGAGGACCTCGGCCCAGAGGCCATCCGAAGGCTGGAGGTAAAGGACTTCCCGGTGACGGTCATCAACGACGTGCTCGGGCAGGATCTGTACGAAGAAGGGGTGAGGCGTTACTGCCGCGACCCGCAGGGAGCGGGCTAGGAGGGCTGTCCCGTAGCGTCGCTTCTCGATCTTTACTGGTCCTTGGCGAACGGAGTGAGAGGACTCGAGTCTCGGGGATTGGATCCTACAACTGACGACTGGCAACCGGCCACGGGCGCTTTGTGTGGCAAGCTTCCCAGGGCGTAGGTCCACTTTGGATCAAGGAGCTTCGTCATGCGCTACAGATGGGATGTCGGGTTCGTAGCATGGCTCCTGATGCGCATATCAGGGGTCCTCATCGTCATCTTTCTCCTCATGCACCTCTTTGTGCTCAGCCGACTCGGGCTAGGGGGGGAGGCCTTCGAGTCCTTCTTCTTCGTGAGGCTGGCCGAGAACCCTATCAACAAGCTCCTGGAGTTGGGCCTGATCGGTTGCGTGCTCTACCACGGCCTCAACGGGATCCGGATCTGCGCCATGGATCTAGGATGGGGCATCCACTCCCAGAAGAGACTATACTGGGCGGCCATGGCCGTTGCGGCAGTGATCTTCGTGGTGGCGGCCATCCCGATCCTTTCGCATCTTTAGGAGACTTCCATGAGAAACCTGGGTGCCGGAAGTGGTGGGGCCATCCACTGGCTCATGCAGAGGGTCAGCGGCTTGGCCATCGTGATCCTGGTGGGGTTTCATCTGATCGTTGCCCATTACACCGTCCCACCAGAAGGGCTATCTTACAAGTGGGTGGCGAGCCGAATGGCCGACCCCCCCTGGAAGCTCTATTACCTGTTCTTGCTTATCCTGTGCGTATACCACGGGCTCAATGGTATATGGATGATCTTCCAGGATTACGTTCACAAGGACGGGCTCAGGGTAGGCCTCTTCGGCGGCCTGGCGATCCTGGGGATGCTCATGACGAGCCTCGGGGCCTTGACCATCATACCATTTCCTTCGAGGCCATGAGCCGACATACGGGATGCACGATGCAAGACCATGGCCCTGGGACTTGGCGACCCTGGGGAGGTCCTCGGAGATGCGTGCTGCATCATGATTGAGGGGGGGGCATGGAACAGATAGAGGTTCATCGCCATGATGTGGTGATCATAGGG
>CAZOXN010000780.1:0-1647 GCA_964583655.1 uncultured Desulfarculaceae bacterium
GTACACGGCCCAGGAGCTCTTATGCCCCGAGGGGACTTGGGGCGGAAGGGGGGAGAGACCAGGACCAGGGCAGGAGATGAGGGCCGTGTAACGAGAGGCGACCCGCTGGCGCAGCTCGAGCTCCTCCGGGAATATCTCCAGCTTTGCCAGGAGTACCGCAGCCTGGATGGTGTCGAGACGGCCATTGATCCCGATGCGGACCCCCTCGTATGCCCGGCCCGCATCGTTGCCGTGGTCGCGCAGCGAACGCAGGAGCGCGGCAAGATCGTCGTCATCGGTGAAACACATCCCCCCGTCGCCATAGCAACCCAACGGCTTGCTGGGGTAAAAGGAGGTGCACCCCACGTCACCCAAAGACCCACTCCTCTTGCCCAGGTACTCGGCCCCCAAGGACTGGGCGGCATCCTCTACCACGAAGAGGCCATGGGCCCCGGCCACGCAACGGATACGCTCGTAATCCGCGGTGAGGCCGAAGAGGTTGACGGGTATCACCCCCCTGAGGGTCAAACCTCGAGCCCCGCCATGGTCACGCGGCAAAGGATAGATGCCCGGATCGCCATCCCGCAGCGCCTGGATCGCCAGGGCGAGCTGGTCCGCCGAGAGGTTGAATGTTCCACCATCGATATCCACGAAGACAGGGGTTGCCCCGAGCATGGCTATGACCTCGGCCGTGGCCATGAAGGTGAAGGGCGTTGTGAGCACCGCATCCCCTCGCCCCACTCCGAGGGCCATCAGGGCCATGAGGAGGGCGTCCGTCCCAGAGGAGCACCCCACGGCGTGCCTGACCCCCACATAGGCCGAGAGTCTGGCCTCCAGCTCCTGGACCTCCGGACCCATGATGTACTGGCCATGGCCCAGGACCTGGTGGATGCGCCGGAGGATTCCCTCCTTGATGCGCCCTTGCTGCGCCTCCAGGTCAACGAATCTCACTAGGCCCTCCCGGTGGAGAGGCCCAGGCCTCTCAGGACTGGCAGGCTCGAGACCTCCTGGAACGAGGAATCGCCACCCGGGTCTCCGTCCTCGCTCCACAAGAGCAGCGCATCAGATGCCCCGAACATGCCCATGACCGCATCTTCCTCCCCCTCGTCGATCACCAAGTACCTGATCTTCCGGCCGATCAGACCCTCCACCCTCACGGCCAGGCCGTGCAGGAAGGCCATGTCGATCTCATGCCCCACCAGGACCAGATCGATGATCCCCGAATCCACGCCCTTGGCGTAGTCCCCGACGATGAAAGCCCGCTTCACCGCGCCCACCTTCTTGATCAGCTCATCGAGCAGCTTGTCGATCCCCAGGGTCTTCTGCACTATGGAGTGGATCTCCACGAACAACGGATGGGCCTTGTTGGCCGAATAGAAGACCTTCCCCCCCCTCCTCCTCTCCATCAGGAGACCGGCCTCCACGAACCGCTTGAGTTCGATCCTGATGGCGTTGGTGCTCTCGTTGAACTCCGCGGCGATCTCCCTGAGGTAGGAGGAAGTCGAAGGGTTCAGGAAGAACCTCAGTATGAGCCTTATACGCGTCTTCCCGGTGATCAAGGCATCGAGCATCATCATTTTCTGGTCTGTTCCGTCTATTCCGTCTATCTGGTCTGTTCGGTCTGTTCCGTCTATCTGGTCTGTTCCGTCTGTCTCGTCTGTTCCGTCT
>CAZOXN010000781.1:0-1645 GCA_964583655.1 uncultured Desulfarculaceae bacterium
CAGTATCAGAGGGCGCTCAGGGGAGAGGTGGTCCAGCCGCTGCGCGCCTCTGTGAACCGGACCAAACACTCCTTCGACCTCTTTCTGACGGAGAGGCGCTCCGCGGTCAGCTTCATCGCCTCGGCCTATTCGTACAAGCAACTTTCGGACGAGAAGGAGCTCGCCAGGGTCTTTCAGGTCATGAGAAGGGAGTTCGGGGGGTTCGTGGACCTGGGGCTGATCGACAGCTCAGGGATACAGGTGAGCTACGTGGGCCCGTACGAGCTCAAGGGTAAGAACTATTCGGACCAGGCCTGGTTTCAGGAGGTGAAGATCCGGGGGTCCTATATAAGCGACGTGTTCATGGGATACCGGGGGCTACCCCACTTCGTCATCGCCGTGGAGCACCAGGGCGGGACCGGCGAGAATTGGTTCTTGAGGGCCACCATAGACACGGACAAGTTCAACAACCTCATCGCCTCCGTGGCATCGGATGCAGCCACCGACGCCTTCGTCGTAAACCACCTCGGTATCCTGCAGACCCCCTCCAAGTTCTACGGGAGGGTCCTGGATGTCTGTCGCCTCTCCCTCCCGCCGGTGAGCCATGAAGCCAATGTCCTCGAGGTGGTGGACCACCTGAGGAGGGAGATCCTGCTGGGATACATCTACTCCGATTCCCTGGATTTCATCCTGTTGGTGATCAGGCCGAGGGGCGAGATCCTCAAGGCTTGGTACACCCTCAAGAGCGAACTCTTCATCCTCTTCGTCGTGAGCGTGGTGGCCATAATCCTGGTCCTGGTGAGACTGACCGATCTACTGGTAAAGCGCGTCCAGGAGGCTGATGAGAAACGGGAGGCCGCTCACCGGGAGGTCCAGTACACCAGCAAGCTCGCCTCCATCGGGAGGCTGGCCGCCGGGGTGGCGCACGAGATCAACAACCCCATGGCCATCATCAACGAGAAGGCAGGCTTGATAAAGGACCTCATCGAGTGCAAGGAGGGGTTTCCGGACAGAGACAGGTTCATTTCCCTGACAGATTCCATCCTGCACTCTGTGGACCGGGTGAGGGGCGTCACCCACCGGCTCCTCGGTTTCGCGCGGCGCATGGACGTGAAGTTCGAGATGCTCTCCCTCAACGACCTCCTCAAGGAGGTCCTGAGCTTCCTGGAGCGGGAGGCCTTCCTTCGCAGGATCGATGTGCGCCTGGAACTGGCAGAGGATCTCCCCAAGATCTCCTCGGACTGGGGGCAACTCCAGCAGGTCTTCCTGAACATCCTCAACAACGCCTTCGAGGCCGTGGAGGACGGGGGAAAAGTGGTCGTGACCACCTGGGTGCCGAACCCGGAGACAGTGGCCGCCTCGGTCCGGGATAACGGCAAGGGCATGTCTCAGGATACCATGAGGCACATATTCGAGCCCTTCTTCACTACCAAGGTCGGATACGGGACCGGACTCGGGCTCTCCATCACCTACGGGATCGTCAAGAAACTCGGCGGCGATATAGAGGTGGAGACCGAGGAAGGGGTGGGGACGACCTTCACGGTGACGTTGCCCAGGGAGGCGAGGGCGGGGGCGGAGGGGTGAAGATGGAAAGGATGAAGGTTCTCCTGGTGGACGATGAGGAGGAGTTCGTTCACACCCTGGCCGAGAGGCTCCAGTTGAGGGG
>CAZOXN010000782.1:0-1643 GCA_964583655.1 uncultured Desulfarculaceae bacterium
GCGGCAAGTGCATGATCCACTGCCCCACACAGGCCATCGACCTCTTCCTCATCGATACCCAGAAGGTCATACAGGTGGGGGCCATGGTCCTGGCAGGCGGCACAGGGTTCTTCGACCCGGCCCCATTGAGGGACCTCTACGGTTGCGGGGCCCACCCCAACGTCATGACCAGCCTCCAGTTCGAGCGCCTCATGAGCGGTGTGGGGCCCACACAGGGAAAGCTCCTCAGGCCCGCGGACGGAAAGCCTATCCGAAGCATAGCCTGGATCCAGTGCGTGGGCTCCAGGAACCTCCATCTCCAGAGGGACTACTGCTCCTCCATATGCTGCATGTTCGCCTTGAAGGAGGCTGTCCTGGCGAAGGAGGCCAGTGCAGGCGAGGTGGACGCGGCGATCTTCTACATGGACATGCGGACCTACGGCAAGGACTTCTATCGGTACCAGAGGTGGGCCCAGGAGGAACAAGGGGTCCGTTTGATCCGTTCCAGGGTGCACACCGCCGTGCCGTTGGACGACGGGACACTGAGCATCCGTTACGTGGACGACGAGGGGAGCATCCAGGAGGAGGCCTTTGACCTGGTTGTCCTGTCCACCGGACAGGTCCCACAGCCGAACCTCAAGGAGCTGATGGAGAAGCTGGGGGTCTCCCTCAACAATGCCGGGTTTGCGGCCCCCCAGGGGTTCTCGCAGGTCCGTACCGATAACCCGGGTGTGTTCGTCTGCGGGTCGGTCACAGGGCTCAAGGACATATCCGAGACCCTGGTCCAGGCAGGGGCCGCGGCAGCCGAGACCGCCACGTTTCTTGCATCCAAGGGCGTAGTGGGCTCCACGGAGGCGATCCCCGAGGAGAAAAAGGATGTCGCAAGGGCGGCCCCCAGGGTGGGCATACTGCTCTGCAAGTGCATGGGTTCCACGCAGGAGAGCGTGGACTGGGCCTACCTCAAGGGCAGGCTTCAGGGGGATCGGTCCGTCGAGACCGTCCTGGAGGTGGATCAGCTCTGCTCCGAGGAGGTCTTGGATGAGGTCCTGACAAGACTCGAGGCCACGCATGCCAATCGGCTCCTCATGGGGGCCTGCCTCCCTTATGTGTACAAGAGGAAGCTGCGCGATTTGGGCGTCAGACTCGGTCTCAACCCGGTGCTTGTGGACGTGGTGGACCTTCGAAGCCTGGGATTCTCCGGAAACGGATCTCAGGCGCAGGCCACCAAGGAGGCGGAGATCCTGCTCGGCACGGCCCTGGAGGCCCTGAAACGCCGTGACCCCCTCTCTGTGGTCCCGGTACCGGTGACACAGAGGGCCCTGGTGGTGGGAGGCGGCATCGCCGGGATGACCGCGGCCTTGACCATCTCCCAGACGGGTTTCCCCGTCACCCTCGTGGAGAAGGATCAAGGCCTGGGAGGCCGGCTCAGGCACATCTATCACACCCTGGACGGTCCGGACCCCCACAGGCTGCTGGCGGATATCGTGAAGCAGGTGGAGGATACGCCGGGGATCGAGCTCCTGACCGAGACAGAGGTGGTCGAATCGCACGGCCGTGTGGGTGCGTTCCGAACCGTGCTTCGGGACAAGGACGGTAAGCAGCGCATGGTGGAGCACGGGGTCGCCATCGTGGCCACGGGTGCCGCGGCGGCACGCCCCGCGCAA
>CAZOXN010000783.1:0-1641 GCA_964583655.1 uncultured Desulfarculaceae bacterium
GGGGGTGCCAAACTCGGCCCTGAGGGCCTTCTCTACAGGAAACAGCACCACCGGGGCCTCCTCGCTCTTGCTCACCTCACAAGCCAACACATAGCGGTCCCGGCAGTCCACAACAGGCACTTTTGAGAGCCAGGCCGTCCTTACGCGTCCAGGCCGTGGTGAGATCCGTGGCCCATCTCCTGTTGGAGTCGGCCACCACGACCTCCCACGGCCGGTCGGGGTGCATGAAGTCACCTCGACCTCGTCAATGATGGCTTCGTTCTCGGAGGGTTCTGTGGTAGAGTCACTCATGATTGCCCCCCACCCGATGGGTTACACGCGCGGTTGATACGGCGGCTTAGACAACTCCTTTACACCACGGACTTAGCCCAAAGGGTTTGATTTCTTTGCAAGAAACCACTCAATCCAGGTTCTTGCAAGACGACAAGACTGGGAAGTGACAAGCCGAGTCCCGCGTAACACCATGGATTTGGGCGCTATTCTGCTTGATGGTCCACCCTTTCCTCCGGTCCAGGCACATGCGGCAAGATGGGTAAGGGCGCCCCTGGCCCAGGCCAGTGGCAAGTTCAAAGAAGTCCCCACGTCCACATCCGCGCTTTTTTCCCTTTTCTTGAGGGACAAAGTACGCTATCTTTCCTTGCCTGTGAGTTGCCATCGAGCTTTCTTCGAGGAGGTGGGGGGATGAAGACGGACCTGAGGATCCGAGTTTGGGTTTGGCCCTTGGTACTGTCTCTGGCCCTGGCATGCGCGGCCTGGCAGGAGGTCCTGGGTGACGGACCCCGCGTGCTCGGACTCGATCAGCTCATCCAGATGGCTCTCGAGACCAGCCCGGAGATCAGGGAAGCGGACCAGGATATAATCGCCGCAGAGAGCGATCTCGCCCAGGCCAGGGCGGCTCAGTGGGCCCAGCTAGATGCATTGGCCATAGCCGGCGCCGTGGACAGCGCTGAGAAGCCGGTCGTCAAGATCGGCCCCAGACTTCGCACCCTAGGTGGCACCTGGGTCGCCACCATCGAGAAGGGCGAAGAGGATGGCCATCTGGGCCCATTCGGAAGACTCGATCTCACGATCATCCAGCCCCTCTACACCTTCGGAAAGATCTCGAGCCGCAAGGAGGCCGCATACTACGGGGTGGAGGCCCAGAGGGCGGCCCGGGAGAAGAGAAAGGGTGAGGTGATCCTCAAGGTCAAGGAGCTCTACTTCGGCCTACTGCTCGCCAAACAGGGGAAGGAGGCGGCGGCAGACATCGAGTCCTTCATCGAGGATGCCCGGAAGAGGATACAACGCCTGATCCAGCTAGGATCCACGAGCGTGGACGAGAGCGACCTCTACCGCCTGGAGGCTTACGCCGCAGAGGCCAAACGATTCAAGGCAAAGGCGGAGACAGGGTCGAACCTGGCATACATGGCATTGAAGAGGACCATCGGGCTTCCCCCGCAGGAGGAGTTTCAGCTCGACCTCAAGGAGCTACCCAAGGATACCAGGGCCCTGGGCGACCAGCAGGACTACATTCAGAGGGCCTTGCAGCTTCGGCCCGAGTTTCAACAGATCGAACAAGGCCTGCAGGCCAAGCGCAGCCTCGTGGAGGCAGCCAAGGCCGACATGTACCCCTCCTTCTTCGCTGCTGCGGTCGGTTCCTTT
>CAZOXN010000784.1:0-1637 GCA_964583655.1 uncultured Desulfarculaceae bacterium
AAAATTGGGTAAATTTACCCAAAAGCGGTATGACCGAAATTGGGTAGGGCAATTGATTGGGTTGGCGGAAGAGTTGGGCATCACAGCGGTCCTCCCTTTCTTAAGATCTCTCGACCGTGGGTCATCTCGCAGGCACAGCGAGAACAGAGAACCGAGGCCGGGCGAGAGGGTGTGGGTGGCGCTGATGTAGGGCCGGATGAAGGGGTGGCGGAGGCTTCGTTTTCTGGATCAAGCTCTCTTCTGACGATGGCCAGGAGGCGCCCTTGCTTGGGCTCGAGAAGGTTGATGGTGGTCCAGTCCATCTTGAGGGTGTGCTCATGGAAGAACTTGATCCCGCAAAGCGCAATGGTGCAGGCCACTCGGGACCAACCGGACACATTGGTGCGGTATAGGAAGTATTGGCGCAGTTCCTCATCCGTGACGAGATCCGGGGATTTGTGGTAGTGTTGAGCTAGTTTGCTGTTCGACACGCGCACCCCCTGAGCGTAGTCGAAAGGGCTGCATGTCCCTGTCTGCGTGCGTTCACGCACAGGCAGGCTCGATCACCCGCCTGCCGCGCTGCGCTTGGCGCAGGCAGGTACGTTGGCGCAGGATGCCCATGGTAGACCTCCTCACCTTTTTTTGGATTGGGTCCCGACAGGACATGGGGGGTCTACCATGCTTCAATCATTGTCGCAACCGAATGCGAGAGAACCTGCCGCAACAGCGGCTAGGTTCAACTTGTGAGGATACGATTGTGCGTAGCATCTGATCGCTCATTTTCAGCGGGTCCCCTGGGCGCTTTTCTGGATTCCATGGCCCCCTCCTACAAGCTGGGGAACCTCGCGCCATCCTGTGCGGGCAGTTTGGATTGTCTCGGAGCAAGCTCGAACCAATGCCCGTTTCCCCTGGAGACCCCCATGCAGGGCCTTCCACAGGCGCAAATCGGGGCATGGTCTCATTTCCCCAAAGCACTGCCCCTAGGGCCGGAACCCACCCGGCGGGAGCACGGGGGCCTCTGCTAGGGTCTTGGGCAAGGGGCCCGTTAGGGAGCCCAAAAAATCCATCAGTTCCTCCATGCCCTCCTGGGGAATCTCCTGGCCCAACTGAGTAAGGCCCATCACTCTAACCGGATCTGCGAGCCGGAGCACTGACCCATCGTGGAAATAGGAAGGAGTCATGGCCACGTTACGAAGGCTGGGGACCTTGAACACGTAGAGGTCCTGGGGGTCCCCTGTCACATCCGCCCGGCCCCTGTCGAGTTCCTTACTTCCTGTGGCCTTCCAGTAATCCATGTGAATCCCGAACTTCTCGTACATGAAGCCCCCCAGGCCAACACCCCCATGGCAATCAGCGCATCCCATGGCCAGAAATCGCTCCAGGCCCCTTCTCTCGCTCTCCCTCAGGGCCCTGTCGTCGCCCAGGAGCCATGAATCCAGCCTTGAGGGCACAAGAAGCGTGCGCTCGAAGGCCCCTATGGCAACTGCCCAGTTCCTGGCACTCACTGGATCCTGCTCATGGGGAAAGGCCTTGCTGAAAAGCCCCTTATACTCTGCTATGGCTTTCAGCCTTGCCATGGCCGCATCCTGGCTGGGGTTTCCGAAGCTGGGAGGCCCCGCAAGTGCCTTTGCGGCCTGGTCCTCCACGGACTCCCTGTC
>CAZOXN010000785.1:0-1624 GCA_964583655.1 uncultured Desulfarculaceae bacterium
GATGAGACGTCCCCCCAGGAATGTCCCCGTCGTCAGGACGACCGCCCGGGCGGCAAAACGCTGCTCGTGGCTGGTGGTTACGCCGGCCACCCGGTCCCCTTGAAGTAAGATTCCCTCGCCTTGTGACTGCTTGATGGCCAGGTTGGGGGTATCCTCAAGCACCTGACGCATGGTCCAGGCATACCGTTTCTTGTCGGCCTGGGCGCGCAGCGCGTGCACGGCCGGGCCTTTGCTGTGATTGAGCAGCCGTATCTGGATAAAGGTTCGATCCACGGCCCGGGCCATCTCGCCCCCCAGGGCGTCGATCTCCCGCACCAGGTGCCCCTTGGCCGGCCCGCCCACGCTGGGGTTGCAGCTCATCCAGCCGATCGTATCCAGGTGAGTGGTCAGCAACAGCGTGCGCGCGCCCATACGCGCGGCTGCCAGCGCCGCCTCAATGCCGGCGTGCCCGCCACCCACGACAATCACATCATACTCCTGTCTATTCATCTTTATCGGGACTTTCTTCCATCTGGCTCAAAAACAATTCAGACTGAGACTATCTCTTCACTTGCTTGAACCTGAATTATAACACAGAGGCCAACCTCTGAACAACTGTGCAGGAACGAGGTACCAATTTCCGGCTTGACAAACAAAGCGCTATTGGTTATACTATACTCTGTCCCTTGGAGGGGCTGTAGCTCAGTTGGGAGAGCGCATCAATCGCACTGATGAGGCCAGGGGTTCGAATCCCCTCAGCTCCACCACATAGCCCAACAGCGAGGAGCAGGAGTAGTAGGCCATCCCCGCAGAGAGCCGGGTCCGACCCGTCGGGTGCCGTCCGGTGTAAACGGACCGGCAAGAGAACCAGATGAGACCCCGGCAAAGGCGCCCTCGGGGAGCGCCAAAAGGCTGAACTCGCCTGTGAGCTTCGATGGTGAGGAGATCCGTCTCGCCAGCCGTCGGCGATTGGCAATCGTTACCTTGCCATGAGCGGATGGATGTGCTCGTCACATCATGCTGTTGAGGACTTTACGACGAGATGCATCAGATGGGGCTGTAGCTCAGTTGGGAGAGCGCTTGAATGGCATTCAAGAGGCCAGGGGTTCGAATCCCCTCAGCTCCACTTCACTCCATCAAGCGGGGTGGTACCGCGGAGGCAAGCCCTTCGTCCCTGACCGGCGAAGGGTTTTTTGCTATAGCGTGAAGGGCCAGATCCTGGCCGAGTCTCGGTGTTTGGTATATTCATAAAACCAGGGAGGTAGATGCGCTATGCCTATGCCCAAGTCCGAAGTGATTTGGTTCAACGGCGAATTTGTGCCGTGGGACGAAGCCAAAACCCACGTGTTATCGCACGTGCTGCACTATGGATCAAGCGTCTTTGAAGGCCTGCGGGCTTACAAGACCCCCCAGGGCACAGCCATCCTGGGTCTGCGCCCACACGTGGACCGGCTCTTCTACTCGGCCAAGGTGATCCGTATGAAAATACCCTACAGCCGCGAGGAAATTGAGCAAGCCATCAAGGCCACCATCCGGCGCAATAAACACGAGGCATGTTATATCCGGCCGCTGGTCTTCCGCGGGTATGACACCCTGGGCGTGTACCCCTTGAACTGCCCCGTGGAGACGGTCATTGCCACATGGG
>CAZOXN010000786.1:0-1621 GCA_964583655.1 uncultured Desulfarculaceae bacterium
AGGTCTCGGGGATCGGGGAGCGGCTCCAGAGGGCGGGCATCGGCCTCAAGGATGCCCTGGCGGTCATAGACATGACCCTGGAGGACCAAAGGGAGATGATCGCCCAGTGCCCCCAGGAGTTGTTCGAGGGGCTCAGTTCTTCCATCCACGCCACCCTTCACGGGACGACCATAGAGCGCTTCAGGCCCGGGGAAAGCGGGTGGCCGTTCCACGTCTTCGAGATCCACACCTCCGAGGGCGACACCCTGGGGTATCTCAACATGATCTACCTCCGAAAGCCGATCCCGTGCTATTACCTCGTGTACGTGGAGGTCCTCCCGCCCTTCAGGGGCCGCGGCCTGGGCAACAGGATCATCGAGTCCTTCAGGGCATTCGCCCTGGAGAAGGGGGCAGTAGGCCTCCTGGACAACATCATCCCCCCGGAGGAGCCCACCTTCGGGATGTACAGCAAGCTGGGTTTCGTCCCTGTCCAGGAGATAGTCGGAGAGGAGGTCACCAACGGGGAGGGAAACTACATGGTCTGGATCCCTTCCTCGGTGAGGGTCCAGGATCTCCGGGACAAGATGATCAAACTCCTCTTCAACCTGAGGAAGAAGAGACCGGTCATCGACATGAAGGACAACGAGGCCATGGTCAAGAGGACCATAGAGGAGTTCAGGTCCGTTTACCATGCCCTCGTGCGCATCTTCGAGGCGGAGCTCTCCCAGGGCGTCTCCACCCCGCTCATGCGGTTCATGTTCACGAAATTCGCCACCAAGTTCGTGGGCTTCAGGAGGAGGATCTCACAACTCCTGGGCTACACCGGTGGGGAGTCCTTGGAGCAGATCGCGGTGGACCGCAGGATCCTATGCCTGCCCATCCAGCCCTTTTCCGTATGGGACCAGGGCGAGCCTCGGGTTGAGGTGTGGGGGGAAGATGAAGGGCTCGTGGACGGCCTCCCAGGGCCCTTGAGGGATGCCCCCACCTCCTTCATAGAGGCCCTACCCATCTACAGGAGGCCGTATCTCTTGCCATGGGTCTCGGGAGGTGGTGATGTGAACCCCGAGGGGCTCAAGATATCCGATCTCCTGGCCATGGGATTCGACCCGACCAGGCTGCGGGAGTTCTTCCACTGCCAGACCCACTACATCTTCGAGAGGCTCTCCCCAAGATCGGCCCCGATGATGGAGAGGAGGAGGGCCTTCCTGGCCGAGGTCTCGAGGGCTGCCTCGGGGAGGCGTTTTCGCACAGCCACTTTGAAGACGAATCCGCCGCTGGCCCTGGTGGAGCACGGGGGAAACCTCTACGTCCTGCGCAGGAAGGTGGAGGGGATACACTCGGAGGAGGCCCTGGATCAACTGAGGGGCGCTCGGCACCTCAGGGAGATGAACCGTGCCCTTGGAATGGACAGGACCTTGCTCGGGATCATCAGGGAGATGAGGACATGGCTCGCCTCGCGCACGGATCCAGGTCACCGCGAGGAACTGGAGGAGCTGGTCTTCTTCGTCCCGTGGGACCTGGACCGAAACATGCCCAGGATCATGGTGGAAAGCGCAGGGCCATCCATTGAGACGCTCTGGATCGCGTGAGGCCGAAACGACCATGCGGCCGCCGCCTCATCGATGCAAGGGTCGGCATATGC
>CAZOXN010000787.1:0-1618 GCA_964583655.1 uncultured Desulfarculaceae bacterium
TTGGACCCGCGGCTATAGAACTCCACCTCCTGGGCGCAGGTGGGCCCGAACAGGGCCACCACCGGGGTCCGCACGGCTATGGCCAGGTGCATGGCCAGGGTGTCCCCGGAGACAACGCAAGCGCACCTCTCGATGAGGGCCGCGAACTCCTTGAGCCCGTGGTTTCCGCCCGACAGATGGGCCGCGGAGGCGCCCATCAGCCCCCTCACCTCCTGGGCCACATTCACCTCCTCAGGCCCCACCAGCAGGATCACCTCTCGGCCCGACTCCTGTTGGATCCTCCGAGCCAGGGCTGCCCATCGAAGGGGTGGCCAGGTCTTGTTGGCGAAGACGGACCCTGCCCCAACGGCCAGGCCCACAGGGGGAGGACCCTCGGCGAGGCCGAGCCTTTGCAGGCGCGCCTCTGCCCACTTCCGCTCCTGCTCCTCCAGGACCAGGACGTACTCCTCCCCCTGGAACTCCCATCCCATCTGCCCGAAGGCGATCTCCTGGTAGGTCCTCTTGTTCTCCCGGAACTTGAGATCGTCGTCCAGCCCCAGGAGATAGGCGTAATGGCTCTCGCGGTTCAGGGGGATCAGGCTGCCTTTGGCGTCCAGCCCGAAGCCGAACCTCTCCACGGCCCTCACCCGCACGGCCAGGGCCGCGGCCTCGGCGGCCTTGTCCAGGCAGATCACCTGGTCGAACCCCTCGGCATCCAGGCGGATCAGGGCCTCGACACCCCAGGGAAGGACGCGGTCGAGAAACGGGTTCCCGGAAAGCAGGGGCAAGGCCTCGGGGGCCGTCAACCAGGTGATGTGAACAGGTCCCGTTTGGTCCCGAAGGCGCCTCAGAAGGGGCGTCGTGAGAAGCACGTCCCCCAGGGCACCCAGCTTCACGATCAGGATCCGCCTGCCCATGGGGGAATATTCCTCGCATCCGGGGCAGGTCCTGCGATACCTGCACGGAAACTCCCCCCGGAAGTGCCGGCAGTCATTGTGGATCCCTTCGATCTTCATGGTTCGGCTTTTATCCCTACGCGTTGTAGGGCCACGCATTCTTGCCATAACTCATGTCCGTCGTCAGTGGCCAGTGGCCCGTAGCTTGCGTACGTAGCCAGTGGTCAATGGAAATAGCCAACGGACAACAGGCCACTGGCAACTGCCAACCGCCTACAGACAACAGGCAACTGGCAACCGCCAACTGACAACAGGCAACTGGCAACAAACAACAGGCAACCGCCAACGGACAACTGGCCACTGCCAACTGCCAATTCGTGCCAAAAAAAAGGGGGAGGCCCCGTCCAAGTCCCCCCCCTTTTCCTTCCAGGCCTCAGCCCTGCCTCAAAAGACCTCCCGCCAGCCCCTTATCTGCCCGCCCACCGGGTTGATGCTCTGTGTGATGATCCCGCCGCTTCCGATCTCCCCGATGGTGTTGCTCGTGGTCACATAGATGGTCCCATTGGTCACGATGGGGGCCGTGGGGACCCCAGCCCCCAACTCCCTGGACTCCACCGGCGTCTCCAGGGCCGCGCCCGAGGGATCGAACATGATCCCTGCCTCGCCCCCTCCTGTGCTGTCCACACCCCTGGACATGGTGAGCCCATAGAGCCTGCCGCTCCCTGCGCCGCACTCGGACTCGG
>CAZOXN010000788.1:0-1601 GCA_964583655.1 uncultured Desulfarculaceae bacterium
GCCCATGGCCATGCCGGTGCGCACCAGGGCCTCGTGGGTGAGGGGACACCCCTTGGGAAAGGCGGTGGTCCCGGAGGTGTACATCATGATGGCCACGTCCCGCAAGCGGACGCGCCTGCGGGAGGCCTCTACCTCCTGTGGATCCACCGCCTCGGCCAGGGACTCGAAACCCTCCCCGCTGACGAACCCCGCTGCACGACGCTTCCCCATGAGGATCGCGCGTCGGAGTCTGGGGGCCCCGGCTAGGTGGAGATCCAGGGGGTCTTGGGAGTCAGCCAGTCCGGGCAGCCCCTGGTGCAGGAGCTCCACGAAATTGGCGTACTCCTCTATGATGTCAGAGGTGAAGAGGGCAGTGAGGTCCGAGTTCTCTATGACGTAGGCGAGTTCCCTGGCCTTGAAGCGGGCGTTGATGGGGACCACCACGACGCCGAGCATGGCACATCCGAAGATCAGCTCCACGAACCCCATGCAGTTGGGCATGAGGATCCCCACGTGATCGCCCTTGCGGATCCCAAGGGCCTCGATGGCGCGTGCCGCCCGGGTGGCCCGCTCCAGGAGCCGTGCATATGTGAGCCGTGTCTCAGGGAAGACCACGGCATCCGCATCGGGCCAGCCACTGGCGGCGCGCACCAGGAGGTCACCCAGTGTGGTCACCTCGATCCAGGAGGGTTTTACTGGTGTTCCCTCGAGGCTCCCCATTTTGGTCATCGCTCCTTCCACACTGCGGGGTCATACGGGAGGCTATCCCTCCCATGGCTCAATCGATGGTCTTTGCCTGGAGTTCCTCCAGGGGGCTCCTGTAGACCTGCTTCATCTCCGGCTCGTACTTCCTCACCAGTTCCTGGTACCTCTTGTAGAACTCCCTGGCCTGGGGGCTCCTCGCCTCGCGGTCCTTGATGAGCTTTTCCACGAGTTCATCCGGTCTGGCCGCCTCCCGCCAAGCGGCTCGAGCCTTTTCCGAGAACCGGACGTACTTGAGGTGGGCAGCGTCCCTCTTGAGCTTTCCTGCCGTCTCTTCCTCCAGGGCCATGAGGGCCTTCACCTCGGGCAGCACCTGCTCCCGCCTCAGGTCCTCGATGACCTTCTTGACGTCGTCGGGGAGGCTGTCGTACTTGGTCTTGGACATGGCCAGTATCGGCGACGCGTAGGTTCCGAGGCCCGGATCGACGATGGTCCCTGTCACCTCGTAGAACTTCCCCGAGACCATGTACCAGAGCGGGGCCGAACATCCATCGATGACCCCCCTGGAGAGGGACTCGTAGACGTCCCCGATGGCCATGGCCACGGAGGTCATGCCCACCCGGGTCATCACATCCGCGATGATCCCGTAGGTATGGGACTTGATTCCCTTCAGGTCGGAGGAGGTGTTGACGGGTTTTCTCTTGCTGATCCCCAACATGAACACCGCGGTGGGATGAAAGGTCAGGACCTCGAGACCGGCGGCGCGGAATTCCTCCCTGAGGGCGGGGAAGGAGTCGTAGAGCTCCACCCTGGCCTTGATGTCTGCACCCGGGATATCGCTCAGGTAGACCATCTCCGTAAGGGTGGCAAGCCTCAGCTCCGCCGGCGCATAGGATGGGGCGGCGTACCCGATATCTGCG
>CAZOXN010000789.1:0-1597 GCA_964583655.1 uncultured Desulfarculaceae bacterium
CCCCCCCCCCCCCCCCCGCCTCTCCGCAAGCCCCCACCATCATTTGACCACGAACTTGCTGCCTTCCACCACCAGGGTCTTGACCCCGCCGATGCCGTCTCCCACCTCGTCCATGGTGGTCTCGCCGGCGATCCCAGGGAAGTCCTTCAGCTTGGCCCAGCCATCGCGGATCTTCTTTCGGTCCTTCTCCAGGTCCTCGGGCTTGTTGGTCACACCCTGCTCCTCGATGATCTTCTTGATGATATACATGTTGTCATAGGCCCTGAGGCCCCCATATGTGGGATCCTTGCCTGCAGGGGAGCGCTTCTTGAATTCCTGGACGAACTTCACGACCCTCGGGTCCGGGTTTCCCTGGATCCAGGCAGCAGTGGATCCATAGTATCCCTCCACCGCCTGGCCGCCGATCTCGATCAGCCCTGGGGTCGTGTTGCAGGCACCGCCCAGCAGGGGCGCCTTGATCCCCTGTCGCCTCGCCTCGATGGCGATCTTGGCACCCTGCTCGTAACAGCTCCCCACCCCTATCCCGTCGGGGTTGAGGGCCTTGATCTCTGTCATGAACGGGGCGAAGTCCACGGTCTGGGTCTGGAAAGAGAACATCTTCAGGAGCTTGATGCCGTGCTTCTCGAAGAGCACGGGCATGATGTCCTTGCCCTCCGAGGTGGAGACGGCGTCCTCGGAGTTGTACAGCACCACCGCGGTCTTTATGTTGTACTTCTCCTTCCACTTCTTCACCGCGGGTTCCAGCTGCTTGTCGCTGGTGAGGGTGTTCCTGAAGCCCCACCCCTTGCTAAGGGCCGAGAGCCCAGGCTTGGATGAACAGAAGGAGATCAGCACCAACCCAAGACGCTCCAGCTTGGGGAACATGACCTCCACCGTGGAGCTCTGACAAGGGCCGTTGACCACGAGGACCTTGTCCTGTTTGGCCAGCTTCTCCAAGAGGGGGATGGCCGGTGCCCCCTTGCACTCATCGTCGTACCACACCAGCTCTATGGGGAGCCCCCCGATCCCCCCGGCTGCGTTGATCTCCTCCATGGCGATCTCGCTGCCGATCTTCCCGTTGGTCCCCCACTCGGCGCAGACCCCGCTCACCCCGAACAGCCCTCCTATCTTGACGGTCTTCCCCGCGAGCTTCTGGGCCTGGACCGGGGTGGCCGCCATGAGCGCCAGGGAGAGCCCGAGGACCAGGGCCCCTGTCATGACAAGGCTTCTCTTTTTCATCGCTCACCTCCTCCTAAGATGATGGTTGGTTCTCACTCGTCCCGTGGAGCCTCCGAAACCGTCTCATCCCCTCGTGCCATCACCCCCCTTCACCGTGGTTTCCTTGCCCAAGTAAGCAGTCTGAAGGGCCTCGTTGTCCCTGAGGGACTGACTCGACCCCTGGAGGACTATCCTCCCTGATTCGACCACGTAACCTCGGTCCGCCAGCTCCAGCGCCTGATTGGCGTTTTGCTCCACCAGGAGTATGGTGTACCCGTCCGTATCGCGGAACTCCCGTATGCTCTGGAAGATCAATTCCACGAACGTGGGAGACAGGCCCAAGGACGGCTCGTCCAAGAGGAGGAGTTTGGGATCGGCCATGAGCGCCCGACCGATGGCG
>CAZOXN010000790.1:0-1595 GCA_964583655.1 uncultured Desulfarculaceae bacterium
CCGAGCGGCTGGCCTCGGCCCTTGGCCTGGAGAGGAACCAGGACGGTTTCCTCCTGGAGGCGGACGCCAAATGGAGGCCGGTGGATTTCCTCAAGGAGGGGGTGTTCCTGTGCGGCACAGCCCACTCCCCGCGCTCCATCGCCGAGAGCATGGCCCAGGCCAAATCCGCTGCCCAGAAGGCCCTGGCCATACTGCGTCGCGAAGAGATATTCTCGGCCCGGATGGTCGCCGACGTGAAGAGGAGCATCTGCACATTGTGCGAGACCTGTGTGGCCCTGTGCCCGTACGAGGCCAGGAGGGTGGACATGGAAGAGGGCATGATCGTCGTGGACATGGCTGCATGCCAAGGCTGCGGTGCGTGCGCTGTGGCATGCCCAAGCGGGGCGGCCTTCGTCCGCGGGCTGGAGGACAAAGCTACCATGGCGGTGATCGAGGCGACCTTGGAGGACGCCTTTGCACACATCTGAGCCAAGGAGACGCACCGTCGAACCGGAGATAGGGAGGACAGAGTGATACGAGGATCTTTCAGGCAGGAGGTAGACCTTCATGGCTGAGGCAGTTCAACTTCAGGAGAGGGTGGCTAAGTTCAAGGAACGGGCGCAGGGGGCCATCCCCAACGGGGGCAACCTGGACATGTGCATGCTATGCGGGACATGTGTCGGAGGTTGCCCGGCCGCTGGTCTTGCCGACATGGACCCCAGGAAGTTCGTGCGCATGGTCCTCCTTGGCCTGGACGAAGAGGTGGTCACAACGCCCTGGGTCTGGATGTGCACCCAGTGTCAGAGGTGCATCTACGCCTGCCCCATGAAGGTGGACATCCCCAGGCTCGTGTACGAGGCGCGCGCCACCTGGCCACGGGAGGAGAGGCCCAAGGGGATCAGGGGTTCCTGTGATTTCCACGTGGAACGCGGCGGGGCCATGGGGATCCCGAAGGACGACTGGATCTTCGTGGTGGAAGATGTATTGGAACAGGTAAGGAGGGAGCAGCCTGAGTGGGAAAACCTTCAGGCCCCTATCGACAAGAAGGGCGCGCCGTACTACCTGAACCAGAACTCCAGGGAGCCCGTGACCGAGCCCGAGGAGATGGTCCCGCTCTGGAAGATCCTCCACCTGTGCGGACTCGACTGGACCTACTCCTCGGAGATGTGGGGAGGAGAGAACTACTGCATGTTCCTGGCCGATGACGATGCCTGGGCCAGGATCATCGCCACCCAGGCGAAGGTCGTCGATGACCTGGGTTGTCGCACGTTCCTGGAGACTGAATGAGGGCATGCCTTCTACGCAATCCAGGCTGGATTGCAGAAGTTCAAGATCCCGCACAACTGGGAGCTCCACAGCGTCATCGAGTTCTACGCCAAGGGGATCAGGGAGGGGAAGCTGAAGGTCAACTCAGATTGGAACAAGGAAGGAATCAAGTTCACGGTCCAGGACCCTTGCAAGCTGGTGCGTCAATCCCTCGGGGACTGGATAGCCGAGGAGCTCAGATTTGTGGTGAAGAAGGTGGTGGGTGAAGAGAACTTCGTGGACATGGTCCCGAACAGGTCCAACAATTACTGCTGCGGGGGGAGCGGGGGATTCCTCCAGAACCCTTATGT
>CAZOXN010000791.1:0-1593 GCA_964583655.1 uncultured Desulfarculaceae bacterium
GGCAACCCCCATCGAGACCCGAAGACCCCCGTCGACAGCCAATCTCAGTATGGCCTCTGCCAGATCCCTCGGGTCTTCATCCACCAAGAGCCCCAGCCGTCCCCCCTCCAGGATCTCTGGGAGCATTCCCCTTCGGGAGGCCACTACGGGCTTCCCCATGGCCATGGCCTCTCTCACAGCGCGGCAAGTCCCGTCCGAGCCCGGGACCAGAAACACCTTTATGTCCATGGCAGCTAGGTAGTCCACGTAGTCCTCACCACGGTAACCGGGGAAGATGACCCGATCCCCAATGCCGAGTCTCTTGGCCGGCTCTATGGCCACCTCCCGCATATGGGTGCCCCTTCCCAGGACCATCAGCTTCACCTGACTACCTCGCCCCTTGAGGATGGCCATTGCCTCCAGTATCAAGTCAAAGCGCCTGTGCCTCTGCATCCTGGCCACGACGCCCACGAGGATCTCTCCTCGTCCCACTCCCAACTCACCCCTGATGTCCCTCCTGGTCCTGACTGGATCGAATCTCTCCAAGTCCACTGCCCCTTCTACCCTCAGGACGCGCTCTGGGCTGAGGTGAAACGCCCGCACATCCTCTTCTTCAGAGGCCTTGGAGAATTCGATGAGACCGTCCGTCCATCTCTGGAGAAGCCAGCGATTCCCCATGGATGTCCTGAGGGGCCTGGCCTTGTGGTTGGTCCTGACCAGAGGGACCGTCGGTCGGAGCGACCTCGAGGCCCATCCGCCCAGGAAATGGTCGTGGGAGAGGTGACAGTGGATGAGATCGAACCCTTCGCTGGTCACATAGGGCCCGAGGTCCCTCAAGTCCTTGATGGTCTCCATGGGGTTGAGATATCGATTGAGATGCAAGGCTATGGTCACGGGGACTCCACTCCTGACCGCGTTGCCCCACATGGATTGAGGGTACCCCTCCACAGGCCTTCGACAGGCAAGGGTGACCGAGACCCCCTCCTCCATGAGCCCCTTGCAGAGGGAAAGGGTGGGCTCGGCAGGGCCTGTCCATCTCCAGTCGCTGTATAGGTGGAGGACCCTCATCCCTCTCCCCTGCGCCTCTTGAGGCTCAAGGCCTCCACCTCTCGGGCAACAACCCTGAGCCCTTCCCGTTTCCCGCTCCTTCGCCAGTAGCTCACCAGGAACTTCAGCCTGTCCCACCGCCCCACGCAGGCAGGCATGGAGGCATCCAGCTGGGCCAGGTTCAGGATAATATCTCGCCGGGATATCGATCTCTTGAAACGCATTGCGTCCAGATCCAGCAGAAGGAGACGAGGCCCGTCCAGGCCTTCCTCTACCATGATGTTGCCTGCCTTGAGGTCCTTGTGGAGGATCCCCTTGCGGTGCAACTTGGCCAGGAGGGCGGCCATCTCAAAGTTGAGCCTCCTTTTCAGGCCAAGCATGTGGCTGTCCAGAGGGGGGGAGAAACGGTTGGATACGTATTTGTCAAACCCTGCAGCACGCCCCACGGCCTCCATGATCGCACCACAGCCCGTGAGGAGACCGAGTCTCCTTTCCTCCCACATGAGGTAAGCCTCGGGGACAGGGATACCCCTCACCTTGGAGCCCCACCACCCCTTCCAGAAGGCC
>CAZOXN010000792.1:0-1593 GCA_964583655.1 uncultured Desulfarculaceae bacterium
GAGAAGGTGGTGCTCTTCACCTCGGTCCATCACCCCTTTGCCTCCCGGGATGGGATCCGCTTCCAGCAACTGGAAGGGCAGCCCATCATCATGCGGGAGAGCGGCTCCGGGACTCGTTCCCTCATCGCCCAATGCTTCGCCAGCCGAAAGATGACCCCCAATATCCTGGTGGAGACCGGGAATCTCGACTTCATCAAAGACATGGTTCGAAGGGGGGAGGCGGTCTCCTTCCTGGTGGAGGACGCGGTGGCGAGAGACCATCAGGAGGGGAGGGTCCGAATCGTGCCCATCCTGGACCAGGAACTCTACCTGGAGGTCTGCATAGCCATATTGGACGAGAAGGACCTCTCGCCTGCCGCAAGGGCCTTTCTGGGGATCCTGTTGCAACAGGGGCGCAAGGGGGTCCCCTCCCTGGACCAAAGGCGCGAGGCCCGGTCGGAGGTCGTGGAGGACGGAAGGTGATGGAGAGACCCCTGGACTCCCCGGAGCATCGGGAATGGAGGCGTTTGGCCGAGGACCTCGTTAGGTCCCAGACCACCGTCACCCTGGCCACGGCCCGGGGGGACGTGCCGTGGGCGGCCCCGGTCTACTACGTCAATGAGGGCCTCACCCTCTACTTCTTCTCATCCCCTGAGTCGCGCCATATCCAGGAGTCCTCGGACGGGGCTAGGGTGGCAGCGGCCATCTACTGCCCTGCCTCCAGTTGGCAGGAGATCCGAGGGGTGCAGATGTCGGGGGAGATCAGACCTGTCTCCATGGGACCCATGGCCCTGCGGGTTTTCAGGGCCTACATGCGCAAGTACCCCTTCACGGCCCATTTCTTCGAGACAGGTCAACGCATTGATTTCGGCGCCTTGCTGCAGAGATTCCGCGTGAGGCTCTACCGGTTCGAGCCCAGCCTGGTCTACTACGTGGACAACAGCATACGGTTCGGCTTCAGGGAAGAGGTGCCTGTCTAGTCCAGGCTCAAGCGCAGACGAAGAGGGGGCGGGTTCGAAACCCGCCCCAAACTCCCTCACTTCTGAGGATAGTCGTACCACCCCTTTCCCACCTTCTGGCCGTAACGACCCTCCACATACTTCTGGACCACGCTGGGGTAAGGCAGGTCATTCCTATCTCCCGTGGCCCTGAAGTTGTCCATTGCCATGATGTAGTTCAGGTCGATCCCTGTGAGGTCCATGAGACGGAAGGGACCCATCGGGTGACCCAAGGCGTATACCGCGGCCTTGTCGATGTCCTCCACGGAGGCCACCCCCATCTCGTTGAGCCACAGGGCCTCCATTGTCAACGCCTTGAGCATCCTGTTGACCAAGAATCCAGGGACCTCCTTGGTGAGGAGGACGCCGATCTTGTCCAGCTTGGTGCACAGATCCATGGAGACCTTGGCGGTATCGTCCGAGACGTGCGGCCCTTTGACCACCTCCACGAGCTTCATGACCAAGGCCGGGTTGAAGAAGTGGAGGTTCACCACCTTGGAGGGCCTCTTGGTGGCATCGGCGATCTTGGAGCTCACTATGAAGGAGCTGTTGGTGGCCAGGATCGCGTGGGGAGGGGCGATCTGGTCCAACTCCGCGAAGACCTTCCTCTTCACAT
>CAZOXN010000793.1:0-1589 GCA_964583655.1 uncultured Desulfarculaceae bacterium
GATCACCGACTTCGTCTTCATGGTGGAGGGGATGGGCCAGATGTTCATTACGGGTCCTCCCGCCATCAAGGCCGTCACCGGAGAGACCGTCTCCGAGGAGGAACTCGGGGGGGCTCGCGTCAACAGCATGGTGGCCGGCAATGCCGATTTCCGATTCAAGACCGAACGGGATTGCCTGATGAGCATAAGGAAACTGCTGGGGTACCTCCCATCCAACAATCAGGAGAGGCCTCCCGTGGTCCGCACCGGCGATGACCCGATGAGGCGGGTGGATGAACTGGTCCATTCGGTCCCTGCCGACAATCGCAAGACCTACGACATGCACGCTGTCATCAAGGCCATCTCCGATAACGGCGACTTCATGGAGGTGAAGGCGGACTTCGCCAAGAACCTCATCGTCGGATTCGCGAGGATGGACGGCATGACCGTAGGTGTAGTGGCCAATCAGCCCACGGTCTACGGGGGGAGTCTCACGGTGGATGCCTCGGACAAATATGCCCGTTTTGTCCGCTTCTGCGATGCCTTCAACATCCCATTGGTCTTCCTCGTGGACGTCCCGGGGTACCTCCCTGGCAAGGCCCAGGAGCATGCGGGGATCATTCGTCATGGGGCCAAGGTCCTCTATGCCTTTTGCGAGGCTACGGTCCCCAAGATCACCGTGATGCTGAGGAAGGCCTACGGCGGCGGTTTGCTCGCCATGGGGTGCAACAAGGCCCTGGGCACAGACCTCGTCATGGCATGGCCTCTGGCGGAGATCGCAGCCATCGGCGCCGAGGGGGCCGTGGAGGTCCTGTACAGGAAGGAGATAGAGAGGGCCGAAGACCCCGAGGCCTTTCGGGCGCAGAAGATCGAGGAGTACAACCGGAAATACGCCAACCCCTACTACGTGGCCGGGAACCAGAGGGTGGACATGGTCATCGAGCCAGGGGAAACCCGCATGGAGCTCATAGAGGCCCTGCACTTCTTCGCCACCAAAGAGGGCAGGCCTTACCCCAAGAAACACGGGAATATCCCCCTGTGAGCTCTGTTTTGGCTATCTTGGACCGTGGGAAGGGGGCTCGGCGAGGAGATTCGGAGGGACCGCATGATGTTCAACAAGAAAAGGATCCAGGCCCTGGAGAGGAAAGAGCGGAGATGGAGCAGGGAGACGCTAGGGGCATTCCTGGAGAGGCAGGGGATCTCCCCCGAGGGTTTTCCAAAGCAATTCTATTCCCCCCTCGACATACAGGATCTGGACTTCGAGAGGGACTTAGGGTTCCCAGGGGAGTATCCATTTGCCATGGGGATCAGGCCCACGGCGGAGCCAGCCCTGGAGGGGCTCACGGACCGGGCGCGATATTCGGGCTTTGGGACGCCCCAGGACACGAGGGACCACTTCCGGTTCCTGATCTCCCAGGGATTCAAGGGCGTGAGCTTGGCCTTCGACCTCCCCAACCAGTTGGGGTACGACTCCGACCACCCCATGGCCGAGGGGGAGGTCGGACGCGTGGGGGTGGCGGTGAACAGCTTGGAGGACTTCGAGACCATCTTCGAGGCCTATGAAGGGGTCGTCCCGCTGAACAGAATGAGCCCTTCGTTCACCTCCAACG
>CAZOXN010000794.1:0-1574 GCA_964583655.1 uncultured Desulfarculaceae bacterium
CGTGGGTGACGAGTCAGTGGAGCTCATATCCCTGGGGGGCAACGTGGACTTCGTCCATACCAGGGACGGGTACGAGTCGAGATACGACCTGACCCCAGGGTCTTCGTCCATCATCGCTGACAGGAACGTGGTGGGCTCGGGCGACGGAACTGTGGACTCGGATTGGAATCGTTGGAATCTGGAGAGGGACAACCTTTGGAGGAACAGGGCCCAGGTGCGCAGCAGATATCTGCCGGAGCCGCTCATGGACGACGCCCATGTCTTGGAGGAGAGCGGGAGGTGGGAAAGGGTCTACTACGACGGAGGCTACCGTTACTTCTGGCGTCCCACTGTGGTGGTTTCTGGCTGGTCTCCTTTTACGGTGGGGAGATGGACCACCTGGTACGGTGAGCATGTCTGGGTCCCGTACGAGCCCTTCGGTTATGTCACGCACCACTATGGGAGCTGGGTCGTTGTGGGCGGCCTGTGGTACTGGGCTCCTCCTGTGGTCACGGTGAGCGTGGGTGTGCCTCGCCCACCCATCTACTGGTATCCCGGCAGGGTCGCCTGGATCCACAGCGGCCCGCACATCGGATGGTTCCCCCTCGCCCCGCACGAGGTCTACTATGCCTACCGGCCATGGGGACCTCACACCATGGTGGTGAGCAACATCAACATCACCAACATCCAGATCAACATCGGCAGGTATGCCTTCGTGGACCGGGCGGTGGTGGTCAGACACCATGACCTCTACATGGTTAACAACTACGCCCCTGTCAGGATAACCAACATCAACAGGACCACCATCATCAATAACTACTCACCTGCCCCGGTGGTCCATCGCACCGTGATCCAAAACCTCCCCGAGGTCAGGAACCGGTACAACTTCGTGAACCAGGAGGTGAGGGTCAAGCCACACCAGACAGTGGTGGCGCAGATCAAAGAGAGACAGAGGGCCGAGAGGGCGGTAACGGCTGCTGCCCTCACCACCAACCTCCAGAAGGCCCCCAAGGGCAAGCCGGTGGAAGGCGCTAGGGTCAAGGAGCCGCAGATCACCAACAGGTTGGTCAGTGCCTCGGAGGCGACCAAGCCACAGCCGCAGTTCGAGCGGGTGCAGCCCAAGGTGAAGCCCGAGAGGCCGCAGGCGACGGCCGTGGGCCAACCGCCGCGGGGACCGGAGACGGAGAGGCCTCCAGGCTGGGAGAAGGGGAGGAAAGAGGGTTGGGAAGGGACCCAGCCCCCTGGGCTTGAGAAGAAAGGGGAGAAGCCCGTGAGGCCTGCCAAGCCGGGTGCGGTGGAGCCTGGGAAGTCCGCCAGACCTGAGCCCCCTGGGAAGCCTGGGGAGGCCGAGACCACGGTGAAGCCGGAGAGGCCCGCGAGGCCTGCCAAGCCGGGTGCAGTGGAGCCCGTCAAGCCCGAGAAGCCTGAATTCCCTGCCAAACCTGGTGCCGTGGATTCATCGGTGAGGCCGGACAGGGGCACGAAACGTGTCTCACCTGGGTCCCTGGAGGGTCAGAGGGGGACCGAGGGGCAGGAGGTGCCCTCCAGGCCGCAGAGCCAACAGAGGGTGAGGAGACCCGAGGCGCCCCCTGGGC
>CAZOXN010000795.1:0-1573 GCA_964583655.1 uncultured Desulfarculaceae bacterium
CCACGTTGTCCCCCGCTATCCCTTCCTTCAGGATCTTGCGGAACATCTCCACCCCGGTCACCACCGACTTGCGCGTCTCCTTCAAGCCCACGATCTCCATTTCCTCGTTGACCTTGACCGTCCCGCGCTCCACGCGCCCCGTCACCACCGTCCCACGCCCCTTGATCGAAAACACATCCTCGATCGGCATCAAGAACGGCTTGTCTATCTCCCGCTCCGGCGTCGGAATGTACTCGTCCACCACCCGCAGCAACTCCCAGATGCTCTCATACTCCGGCGCCTGCATATCCTGGCTCTTGCACTCCAACGCCTGCAAGGCACTCCCCCGCACAATCGGAATGTCGTCCCCAGGAAAATTGTAGGCCGTCAGCAGCTCCCGCAGCTCCAACTCCACCAGCTCCAGCAGCTCCTCATCATCCATCATGTCCACTTTGTTCAAATACACCACCATGGCCGGCACTTCTACTTGCCGCGCCAACAAGATGTGCTCCCGCGTCTGCGGCATCGGCCCGTCCGGCGCACTCACCACCAGGATCGCCCCGTCCATCTGCGCCGCACCCGTGATCATATTCTTGATATAGTCCGCGTGCCCAGGACAGTCCACATGCGCGTAGTGTCGCTTCTCCGTCTGATACTCTACGTGCGCAATCGCGATCGTGATCCCGCGTGCCTTCTCCTCCGGCGCGTTGTCAATCGAATCAAAGGCCCGAAAGTCGGCCAGACCCTTCATGGCCAGCACTTTGGTCATCGCCGCCGTCAAGGTCGTCTTGCCGTGGTCGACGTGCCCAATCGTCCCCACGTTCACGTGCGGTTTGTCGCGTACAAATTTCTCCTTCGCCATTGCTGTCTGTCCTCCGTATCACAAAGATAATGGCCTCGTTAGGCAAACGAAATTATTATATGGAAAAAACGTCCTCTGGCAAGTTTAGTACTGGGGTTTGACTCAATGCCCACAGGTTAACTTTATCTACGCCAACCCGACATAATTTGCTGGGATAGGGTCTCAGGGACCTGGTCGTAGTAATCAAACTCCATCGTAAAAGTCCCCCGTCCCTGGGTCATCGAGCGTAGATCGGTCGCATAACCAAACATCTCAGCCAACGGGACATGAGCCCGAATGGCCTGTATACCAACTCCGCGAGGTTCCATCCCATCGATGTTGCCGCGCCGGGATGAAAGATCCCCGACCACCTCACCCGTAAACTCCTCCGGGCCGACAACCTCCACTTTCATAACCGGCTCCAAGAGCACCGGCTGGGCCTTTTGGGCCGCTTCCTTGAATGCTATAGATCCAGCGATTCTAAAAGCCATCTCCGATGAATCGACTTCATGATAAGATCCATCCACCAGGATGGCCTTTAGATCGACCATGTGATAGCCAGCCAAAACACCGCTTTCGAGAGCGCCACGCACTCCCTGCTCGACAGCCGGGATAAACTCTCTGGGGATGGCGCCGCCCACGATGTGATTCTCAAACTCGAAACCACTTCCCTTGGGCAAAGGTTCTAACTCCAATACCACATCACCGTACTGGCCCCGCCCACCTGTCTGGCGCACGAAGCGACCCTGGGCT
>CAZOXN010000796.1:0-1569 GCA_964583655.1 uncultured Desulfarculaceae bacterium
ATTCGTTGAATGCCGATGGTTCTCGCTAACCCTCAGACCGGTCGAGGCCCCTTGTCCACAAGCTGGGATATAGGGTGCGCCTGCTGGTGGAGGTGACGTCTCCGGGGCCGAAGCGACTCATCGGTACCGGGGTGGCCCGTTGCCATCGCCGCGGGGGTACACGTGATTACTCTCCATGTGAGGTGGGCTTCCCGCTTCATCGGGGGAACCGACCAGGAGAGACATCGGGAGGGGAGAGATGGAGGCTAAGGTCAAGAACGTCTTTGCGACCAGCGCTGGGATCGTGGGGGTGGGGGCTGCCATCGGGATATTGGCCGCATTGCTCCAGAAGTTCGGGAATCCGCCCAACATGGGCATATGCGTCGCCTGCATGGAGAGGGACATGGCCGGGGCATTGGGCCTTCACAGGGCCGCCGTGGTCCAGTACCTCAGGCCGGAGATCCTCGCCTTTGTCCTAGGTGCCTTTGTATCGGCCATCCTCACCAAGGAGTTCAGGCCCAGGGGCGGCTCAGCGCCTGTGACGCGCTTCTTTCTCGGGATGATGGCCATGATCGGGGCCCTGGTCTTCCTGGGTTGCCCATGGAGGGCCCTCCTGCGACTGGCTGGGGGAGACGGAAACGCCATCTTGGGTCTGACAGGCCTGGTCGCCGGGATCTGGATCGGGACCCTCTTCTTCAAGGCAGGCTATTCCCTAGGACGTAGCGGGAGTCAGGGGCTCTCCACCGGGCTGCTGGTGCCCATCCTGATGCTGGGGCTCCTAATACTGCGGCTGATCTATCCCCCGGTGGAGGGTCAGGCCCAGAGTGGAGTCCTCCTGTACAGCGTTCAGGGACCAGGGGCTGCCAGGGCCCCGTTGCTCTTCTCCCTGGGCGCAGGCCTCGTCATAGGCGCATTGGCTCAGCGCAGTCGTTTTTGCACCATGGGTGGCATTCGGGACCTGATCCTCTTCAGGCAGTTCCACCTCTTCTCCGGGATGCTCTCTTTGCTGTTGGTGGCTTGGTTTGCCAACTTGATTCTAGGCCAATTCCATCCAGGGTTCCAGAAACAGCCCATAGCCCATGCACAACACCTCTGGAACTTCGCGGGGATGTTGGTAGCGGGTCTGGCCTTCGCCTTGGCTGGCGGATGCCCGGGCCGACAGCTCTTCATGGCTGGGGAGGGTGATGGTGATGCTGGCGTCTTCGTCTTGGGGATGATAGTGGGTGCCGCGGTCTCCCACAACTTCGGCCTCGCCAGCTCCCCGCAGGGGATCGGTCCTCATGGGGTCGCCGCGGTGCTCATCGGCCTTGCAGTGTGTCTGTTCATTGGGTTTACCAACAGGAGGAGCGTTTGACGGAGGTGCGAGATGGGAAGGGTCAGCGTTGATGCCAGGGGGCTTTCGTGTCCCCAGCCAGTCCTGCTGGTCACGGGCAAGATGCGGGAGATCCAGACCGGCGAGATAGAGGTCATAGTGGACAACGAGACCAGTCGGGAAAACGTCGGTCGGGCCGCGCGTGCGTCGGGCTGGGACGTGGTCGAGGTGAGGCAGACCGGGCAGGAGTATCACTTGCTCTTGGAGAGGAAATGAGC
>CAZOXN010000797.1:0-1566 GCA_964583655.1 uncultured Desulfarculaceae bacterium
TCCTCACCTCCCGCTGGGAGGGTCTTCCGAGGGTCCTGCCGCAGGCCATGGCCGCCGGGCTCCCGGTGGTGGCCACGAGCGTTGACGGCTCCCCCGAGGCTGTGGAGGACGGTGTGAACGGGTTTCTGGTCCTTCCGGGCCAGGTGGAGGCCATGGCCTCGAGGGTCCTGGCCCTCCTGCGCGATCCGGACCTGCGGCGGCGCATGGGGGAAGAGGGCAGGGCGATGGTCGGGGAGTTCGACATAGGGAGGATGGTCGTGCAACAGGAAGAGCTCTATGCCAAACTCGCCTCCAGCAGCCTGGATGGACACAGGTGATCTCGCAGGTGGTTGCGGTCAGAGAACTGCCCGTTGTCTGTTCGGGGCCGGCGGTCGTAGAATGGGCGTTGTCCGTGGCCCGTCGGTGAATGGGACCAGGCACTTGGTCCCAGGCGTGATGGCATTTCTCTTTGCTCCAATACCCTGCGATGGCTTGCGGGACGACGGGCTTTACTCGCCGGCAGCCGACAACCGACCACCGACAACCGGCGACATGCAACTGACAACTGACCACTGACAGCCCATGATATCTCTCTCATGGTTCCATGGCCTGGTGGCCCTGGCCTTTGGCTCCGTCATAGGGAGCTTCCTCAATGTCTGCATCCACAGGCTCCCCAGGGGCGAGTCCCTCGTCTTTCCGGGCTCCCATTGCCCGCTTTGCGGGGCCAGGATCCGGTGGTACGACAACGTCCCTCTCCTGAGCTACCTGATCCTCAGGGGCAGGTGCCGCGACTGCCGTGGCCGGATCTCGCCCAGGTATCCCCTGGTGGAGGCGATCTCCGCCGCGCTGTGTCTTTGGCTCGTGATCCGTCACGGGGCGAGCGTGACCACGGCGGTCTATTACGCCCTCGTGTGCGCCCTGGTGGTGGTGGCCTTCATCGACCTGGACCACCAGATCATCCCGGACCTCATAACCTATCCAGGGATCCCGCTGGGGGTCGCGGCGTCCTTCGTGTTGCCCGATCTCACCCTCAAGGACTCCCTTTTGGGGGTCTTGGTGGGAGGGGGGATCCTCTTGGCCGTGGCGGTCCTTTTCCAGTGGATCAGGAAGAAGGAGGGCATGGGGATGGGGGACGTGAAGCTCCTGGCCATGATAGGGGCGTTCTTGGGCTGGAAGGCCGTGGTCCTCACCCTTCTCCTCTCTTCCTTCGTGGGCGCGGTGGTGGGATATGCGGCCCTGCGCCTCTCAGGAAGAGGGGTGGGGCAGCCCATCCCTTACGGCCCCTTCCTCGTCCTCGGGGCCTTGACCCACCTTTTGGGCGGGGCCCGCTGGGTGGACTGGTACCTGGGCATGGGGGGGTGAGGCATGGGGCTTTTGCACCCCATCCGCCGGCTGCGCACCGAGGTGGTGGCGAGCGTCACCCTCCTGACGGTCCTGGCCATGGTCCTGGTGGGGGCCCTGGCCGTCCAGTCCCTGCAGCACGACTCCATGCTCCGGCAGGTCCAATGGGCCCACAGGTCCATGAACATCCTTCGGTCGGCCGTGGAGAGGATGGCGCGATGGGGGTTGTCGCCCCCCTCCCCCCAG
>CAZOXN010000798.1:0-1565 GCA_964583655.1 uncultured Desulfarculaceae bacterium
ATTCTCGTTGCGACCACCGACAAACGGCAAGGTCATCGAGGTCCTAGGCCCTCAGCGCCCTTTTGCCTCCCCGGAAAGCGATCACAGGGTGATCCGTCTCCAGGGGCGGCATGTACAAGAACCAGACCACGCAGAGATGCCACCACCCGTCTGACCGACTACGGTTTGCCGCAGCCGCACCAAGGGAACGAAAAGCGGCAGCTCGTGGCCAGCGCCCACGGGTCGATCTCGCCATCACTCGAACTGGAAGGCGCTCCCCACGTGGGCGAAGGCGAACCTCTCTCCGAATTCCTGCATGAGCCGCATGGCCGGCTTCATGCCCGTGCAGTGTGATACCGCCACCATCCCTGGGTTCATGGCCTTGAGCTCCTGGATAGAGGCATCGAGCTGCTCGTCGCTCAGAAACCCCAAATGCGTTCCCCCGAGGACAGCCTGGATCCTCTCCTCGCCGGTCTTCTCCTTCGCATACTGAAGGGTGTTTATCGCCCCGGCATGGGCGCAGCCGAAGACCACAACCAGGCCCTTGGAGGTCTTGGCGACCAGCGACTGATCGTCCAAGATGGGGTCCTGAACGAAGGAGGATCCGCTGGGGACGAAGAGGTCTTTGTCGCCCTTCTCGAAGGAGGTCCTTCTGGGGACCTCCCCTGTGAGATACACGCCTTGCGACACCTCCCGGAAGCCGGAATCCAGGTTCAACTTGGCCCCTAAGGACTCGAGATAATCCCTGCGGAACGGGATGCCGGCGAAACGCCGGATCACCATCTCCCCGATCCTCTTTTCCCCGTAGCGCTCCTGGAATATCCCGGGGTGAGCGTAGATCTCGGCCTGCCTGGCCAGTCCCAGGACCTGAGGCAGCCCCTCTGTGTGATCGAAGTGGCCGTGACTGATGAAGATCTTCTTGATTACCCTCAGGTCCTTTCCGAAGGCCATGGAGTTGGGGATGATGCCCGCACCGCGCCCCGTGTCGAAGAGGATGGCCTCAGCCTCCGTCTCCACAAATGCAGAGAACCCGTGCTCCCCGATACCCAGAGGGACCCCGACGATGTTGTCGCAAAGGATGGTGACCCTGATCATGGCTGCCCTCCTCCTAAAGGATTTTTCTCTCTTGGCCCCTTAGGGCCCCTTACTTTATCCACGTCCACTTGGAGACCCCTTTCAGGTCTCTATAAGTCGCCCCCTGGGAGACCGCCAAGAGGGTCCCCTGGGGGTCAATGACCAGGCTTCCGGCCAAGGCATCTATCCCATGATCGAAGAGTACCGGACTGGGAGGTGTACTGGGCCCCAGCATCACGGTGAAGGCCTCCCGGCACAGGGGCAGCACCTCCGCATACGTCCCGTTCATCAATACCGTGGCCGTGAGGGCGATGACGTCGCACCCTGGCAAGACCTCTTTCATACGTGACACCGGCAGATCCCTCTCCACGGGCTTGAGCTCCAGCACGTGAAGTTCTGCAACCGCCTCCCGGAGTCTGTTCACGAAGGGAAAGTGCCCTACCACGGCAACCCTCTTGTCTTCTCCCTTTCGCAATAGGAGCGCCGGGACCGGCATCTCCAGGCGCGCCAGC
>CAZOXN010000799.1:0-1564 GCA_964583655.1 uncultured Desulfarculaceae bacterium
AGTCATCCGGGAGGAAGGTACATGAGGGATTATAGTCAGCTTCCTCGCGATATTTTACCTTGAGGCCTAGCTCCACGATCTCCTGCGCCTCACGCACGACGTCGGAGAAGGCCTCCTCTGCCAGCAGCACATCGAGGATCTTCAGACGCTTGATGGCCTTCGTGAGATAGCTCTGGGCCAAGGTGATGTTGGTCACAGCTCGAAGACCTCACCGGGCTTGTAATCCGGCTTCAGGTCCCAGTACCATGCGCCGCCGACCCAGACACGCCTTGCCCCCAACGGCGCGAGGCGATCCCTGAACGAACGCATCTCCGAAGCGAAGAACTCGTTCCTGTCGAAGAGTACCAGGGCATCATCCAGCATGTCCAGAAAGAGCAGGCTTCCCCGCCGCACCTCATCCGGAGTCTTGAAGACAGGTGAGAGGCGAGTCTCAAGGCCCGACTGCCGAGCCGCCATGAGGGCATCCCGCAGGAAGTCCTCCGCCCGGGAGAACTCCTCCACCCTGCGCAGGCGCCCATGAGGGAGCGGGTCGGCAACCACCAGGAGATCGATGTCAGAGTCCCTTCTAGGGGTCCCCCGGCCCACGGACCCGAAGACCACAAGGGAGACAAGACGCTTGCCGTAGGCCGAATGGCAGGCCTGCGCGAGTTCCCGAAGCAACTGATCAAGAAGCGTCTTTAACATTTCTTTCGTCTATCTGGTCTATCTCGTCTGGTTCGTCTGGATCGTCCATGAGGCCGGCCTCACCCCGTGAGACCGGACAAACTCGCTGCAATCAGCCCCGTTTCCGGGTCACCTCGCCCAAGCCGATCCGTCTTCCTGACTCAATCTCCAGCAAGAGAAACTCGGCATCCATCAACGACCGAAGAGCCTCTCCCGTATACCCTTTGATTTGAAAGGCATGGCCTTGTCGAAGAACTCCATTTGTTCCAGCAGCCACTCGAGACGCAGGCCAGGCGCAATGGCCCGATACGCCGCGATCTGCTCCCGCGTCCGGTAGTAAAGCAAAGGAGCCCCCTTCCCTGACCCCGAGGCTGGCTCACCCCTCATCTTCCCACTCCCTCGAGATCTCCTTGAGATAGAAGACATCCGCCTCGTCCTGAGGCCTCCCCGTGGCCTCCTTCATAGAGATCAGATCCGCAATGGGCACGACCGGGATCTCCACACCCTCGGCCTCGAACTTCTTCCTCCTGGAGTATACCTCCACGAACGGAAACGGCTCCTCCACAAGAACATCCACCTGGAAAAAAGGCTTGCGGCCGTGACTCAACGAGAACACCTTCATCCCCTTCTCCAGGACCCACATCGCCCGCTTTTCACGGTCTGCGAACTCCTCCACACCCACCGGCGCCGTCGGCTTTAGCCCCAACCGGCCGGCAACCGCCAAGAACTTCCGAACATTCCCCTCATCGAGTCCCAACACGATATCGACGTCGCCCGTGGATCTCTGAATCCCGTACAGGTTGACCGCTACCCCCCCCGCAACGAGATACTCGACCCCTGCTTCATTGAGAGAGGCGAAAAGCTCGGCCAGCAGGTTCATGATGGTCTATCTGGTCTGTCT
>CAZOXN010000800.1:0-1562 GCA_964583655.1 uncultured Desulfarculaceae bacterium
TCATCGAGAAAGACATCCCGGAGCACCGGCTGACCCGAGTGGTGGTAGCCTCCTGTTCCCCCCGGATGCACGAGATCACCTTTCGAGGGGCAGTCAAGAGGGGAGGTCTCAACCCGTTCCGTTCCTTCCAGATGATCTGCATCAGGGAGCACTGCTCCTGGGTGACACAAGATGCGGACGAGGCAACACAGAAGGCCAAGGAGCTCATCCGGGGGGCCGTGAACAGGGTCCGGTTCCACAGGCCCCTGCAGACGGTGGACTATCCGGTGAATCCCAATGTGCTCATAGTGGGGGGCGGGATCGCCGGGATGCAGGCAGCCCTGGATGTGGCCAAGGCAGGTTACAAGGCGTATCTGGTGGAGAGACAACCCACCATCGGCGGCCACATGCTCCAGTTCGACAAGACCTTCCCTACCCTGGACTGCGCCTCCTGCATAGGCACCCCCAAGATGGTCTCTGTGGGGCAAAACCCCAACATCGAGCTCATGACCTACAGCGAAGTCGAAGAGGTCTCCGGATTTGTTGGGAATTACAAGGTGAAGGTGCGAAGGCGGCCGCGTTATGTGGACCTCATCAAATGCACCGGGTGCGGGGAGTGTGCCTCGGTAACGATACCAGAAGATCATCCGGTCAAGGAAGCCAATGGCAACGTCTGGGTGGATCGGCTCCTCGTCGACGAAGCGAAATGCATCCACTGCGGGGAATGCGTAACAGCATGTGTGGAGGAGAATCCAGAGATCCAGGGGATGACCAACATCGTGCGGATGCGGTTCCAAGAGGTCGGTGGTGCCCAGCAGATCCTCGAGCCTACCCTCCTTCAGCGATTGCTCGCCATGTCACAGACCGAGCGAGAGGGCTTCTGGGAGGGGCAGTTCAAGAAATGCATCAAGTGTTATGGCTGCATGGATGTGTGCCCGGTCTTGTTGGAGGACTCCGACGGGTTGGATATCGCGTCATTGGTCGACAAGGGACAGGTGCCGCCGCCCTTTCCCCTCTTTCACCTCATCCGGGCATACAAGGTGTGGGATACCTGTGTGGGGTGCGGGGAATGCGAGAGGACCTGCCCAGCCCACATTCCCCTCAAGACGGTTCAGGACATCGTTCGATATCTCCCCCCTGAGAGGGTATTCTCCGTCATCCCTGGATTGGGGACAGATGCCCAGAACTTGATACTCGATTACCTGGAACAAAAGAAGGGGGTTTCCAGGAGGTTGCAATATGCGGTTTGATACGACCCTGACCACTTGTCCTTTTTGCGGAACAGGATGCAACTTCTACCTGCAGACCATGGACGGGGAGATCACAGATGTCATCCCATGCAACACACACCCCATAAGCGAAGGGCAGCTGTGCGTCCTGGGACGCTCGGCCCATCGTTTTGTTCGAAATCCCGAGCGGCTCACCCAACCGCTTGTGAAGAGGGGGGACAAGTTCGAGGCGGTCGGTTGGTCCGAGGCTTACGATCTGGTCGCTACGAATCTCGGAGGCATCAGGAAAGAGTTTGGCGCTGATGCCCTGGGGATTTTTTCCAGTGCCAAGTGCACCAACGAGGAGAACTATCT
>CAZOXN010000801.1:0-1562 GCA_964583655.1 uncultured Desulfarculaceae bacterium
GTTCAGGGTCATCTACACCAGGTCGACAAGGGGGGGGTGAGTCCCAGGAATGGTGGCGCTTCAGCCCCCGTATCTCCCCGACTCACCCAACCCAAGGCACCGAACCGACGAGACCGACCAGACCGACCAAACAGACGGAACAGACCAGATAGACGGAATAGACCAGACAGACGAGAAAGGAGGTTGCCATGGCGGTTCCCCAGAAGATCCATACCTGGCAGATGGTGAGGCCTCGGACCAAGGACAGAGAGACCGGGACGGTGACCGATGGAGTCTTGGAGATGGTGGAGATACCCGTCCCTGACCTCCAAGTCGGGGAGTCCCTGGTGCAGGTGGCTGGCTGCGGGGTGTGCCACACGGACCTAGGCTATTTTTACGACGGGGTTCCCACGGTGCAGAAGCCGCCACTGACCCTGGGGCATGAGATCAGTGGGACGGTGATCGCGGGCGACCTCCTGGGAAAGAAGGTCATCGTCCCAGCGGTGATGCCGTGCAACAAGTGCCCCATATGCGAGGCGGGCCGCAACAACAGGTGTCTGTCGCAGAAGATGCCGGGCAACAGCCTGGGGCCGTATGGGGGGTTCTCCAGCCACATCGTGGTCCCGTCCCAAGACCTGTGCGTGATCGAGGACACAAAAGGTCTGCCCTTGTCCCACTATGCGGTGGTGGCAGACGCGGTCACCACCCCGTATCAGGCCGCCATACGGGCTGAGGTCAAGGGTGGAGACCTGGCGGTGGTCATAGGGGCTACGGGTGGAGTGGGCGTTTACATGACCCAGATGGTCAAGGCGTTGGGGGCGAGGTTCGTACTGGCGGTGGCGAGGAGCCAGGAGAAACTGGAGAGGTCCCTGAAGTACGGCGCCGATGCCATCATAAGCTCCAAGGACAAGGACGCCAAGGCCGTGCAGAACGAGTTCAGAGAGATCTGCAAGGCCAATGGCCTCCCCCAAAACTGGGGCTGGAAGATCTTCGAGGTCACAGGGACCAAGGAGGGTCAGGAGATCGGTCTTACCCTCCTCTCCTTTGTGGGGAAGCTCGTGGTCGTGGGCTTCGGCACCGCGAGGAACGAGTACAGCATATCGCGACTCATGGCCTTTGACGCCGAGATCATAGGCACGTGGGGCTGTCTGCCCAAGTATTATCCCGTGGTCCTGGACATGGTCCAGAGGGGCGCGCTCCAGATCGAGCCGTTCCTGGAGACCCGTCCCATGAGCTCCATCAAGGAGGCCTTCGAGGAGGCCCACTCGGGCAGGCTCATGAGGCGCATAGTCCTGGAGCCGGACTTCTAGGGGTACGGACGGCGCGAGCCAAGCCCCCGGGAGGATGGGTCCTATTTCCCTGCCCGGGGGCCTAGGAAACCCCATACCTTGCCGAGTAAACCCTTACCCCCGGCCCGAGTCCAAGCCTTCAGAAGGATCTTAGGCGTTTCACGGCGGAGGGCCCATGTTACATCGTTCCATCTCACAATGCCACGCATTTACGCGCCATCTCGGGGGCTTTGACCCAGGAGGCAGCCCCTTGTCCTGGAGTCCTGCTTCCGCAGTAAAGCCGTCGGGCACCCA
>CAZOXN010000802.1:0-1561 GCA_964583655.1 uncultured Desulfarculaceae bacterium
CAGATCTCAGAGGTCATGGAGGTGATCGAGCAGTATCCTGACCGGTTCGTGGGCCTTGTCGGGATAAACCCGCTCACCAGGATGGAAGGTGTGAGGGAGTTGGAGAGGGCCGTGAAGGATCACGGATTCAAGGGGGCGTACATCCATACCTATGGGTACGGGATCCCCCTCAACCACAGGCTCTACTATCCATTCTATGCCAAGGCCGCGGAACTCGGGGTGGCGGTAATGATGCAGGTCGGGCATTCGGCCGAGCACATGCCCAACGAGATGGGCAGGCCCATCTACCTCGACGATGTGGCCCTCGATTTCCCGGAGCTCGTCCTGGTGGGTGCGCACACCGGCTGGCCATGGACGGAGGAGATGATAGCGCTGGCCTGGAAGCACGAGAACGTCTACGTGGGGATCGATGCGCATATGCCCAAGTATCTGGACAGGTCTTTGATAGGTTTCATGAACACGCGCGGCAAGGAAAAGGTCCTGTACGGGACCAACGGCCTTCCTTGGAAGTAGACACTGGGGCAGCTCAAGGAGATCGTGGCGAAGGATGAGGTGAGGCGCCTCATCATAAGGGAGAACGCCGTGAGGGCCTTCAAACTGTGACACAACCTTTCTCGCAGGGGGAGCGGGGGGCGCAGATGGACTTCACCTTACCGGTTGAGCTCAAGATGCTCAAGGAGACAGCAAGACGTTTCGTGCAGAGGGAGTGCCGCCCCCTGGAGGAGAAGGTGGAGCAGTGGGATGTGATCCCCAAGGAGGTGCTCGATCCCCTGACCAGGAAGTCCATCGAGGTGGGGCTGTGGGCCCTCAATATGCCTGAGGAGTATGGTGGCGGCGGTGTGGGCATGCTGGGTCTGGTCCTTGTCTCGGAGGAGTTCGGCAAGACATCCCCGGTGTTCTGCCGGTTCCTGACCCGGGGAGGGGATCCGTACGTGCTCAGATACGGCACCGAGGATCAGAAGCGAAGATATCTCATCCCTGCCATAAAGGGCGAGAAGAGAAACGCCATCTGCATGACCGAGCCCAATGCGGGGTCCGACATCTCCATGATAGAGACCTCGGCTGTGAGGGACGGTGATCGGTACATCATCAACGGGACCAAGCACTTCACCACCGGCGGGCACATGGCCGACTATTTCTGGGTCTTTGCCGTGACTGACAAGAAGGGCGGACCCAAAAAGTGCACCTGTTTCATCGTGGACAGGGAAACCCCCGGGCTCACCGTCTCCAACCCGGTGAAGATGATGGGTCGAAGCGGGACCTTCCCCACATTGGAGACCTTCGAGAACTGTGCCGTCCCCGCCTCCAACGTCCTGGGGGAGGTGGGACAGGGGTTCGAGATCTTCGGCTCGGTCTACGCCTCCGGCCGTGGGGTCACAGGGGGAATGAACATCGGTGCTACCGAATACCTCCTGGAGCTTTCCGCCAATTACGCCAACACGCGCGTCCAGTTCGGAAGGCCGATCGGCGAAAGACAGTTCATGCAGGGTATGATCGCGGACATGGCCATCAAACTGGAGGCGGCCAGGTGGCTTACCTACAGTTTCGCCTGGGAATACGA
>CAZOXN010000803.1:0-1557 GCA_964583655.1 uncultured Desulfarculaceae bacterium
CTTCTGGGCCCTCACCTTCTGGGGCTTTTGGAGGGTCCTGGTCTATTTCCGGGGTATCGAGTCCGTGGGGGAACTCTTAGCGGCCAAGCTCCTCTCCATGATCTTGCTGACCTTCTTCGCCCTGCTGATCTTCAGCAACGTGGTGACGGCCCTCTCCACGTACTTCCTCTCGGATGACCTGGACCTCCTCCTCACGACCCCTGTCAGCCTGCTGGAGCTTTACCGAGCCAAGTTCTTCGAGACCGCGACCAGCAGTTCCTGGATGGTCTTGATGTTCGGCACGCCGGTCTTCCTTGTCTACGGGGTGGTCTTCGGGGCAGGGCCGCTCTACTACATCGCCCTCATCTTGGCCTTGCCCCCCTTCCTCATGATCCCGGCTGCCATAGGGGTGGCGGTGATGATGGTGCTCACCAACGTCTTCCCGGCTCGCAGGGCCAGGGACATCCTCATCGTCATCGGTCTGTTGTTCGGGGTGGGTCTCTATATCCTCATAAGGTTTCTCCAGCCCGAGCGACTTGTGAACCCAGAGGCATTCAGCGGAGTCCTGAGCTACTTCGCCGCCTTGAAGGCCCCCAGCCACCCCTTTCTCCCCAGTCATTGGATCTATCAAGTGGTCACCCCCCTGCTCCTCAGGTTCCGCGGGGATCCCCTCTTCTACATGGCCATGCTATGGTCCACAGCGGGGGCCTTTCTGGTCCTGGGCGGCTGGCTCGCCCATGGCGTTTATGGAGAGGGATGGTCCAGGTCCCAGGAGGGCAAGAAGGCCAAGATCTCTCGCACAAGGACTGCCGAGGCCATAGTGAGGCTACTGGTCCTGCCTTACCCTGGACGCATGCGCCCCCTGGTGAAGAAGGACATGATGATCTTTCTCAGGGACCCCACACAGTGGTCCCAGCTGCTCCTGCTGGGCGCGCTTGTGGTGGTTTACCTCTACAATTTCTCGGCATTGCCCATAGAGCAGGCCCCCATCGATTCTTGGTATCTTCAGAACCTGCTCGCCTTTCTGAACCTTGGCCTGGCAGGCTTTGTGGTGGCCTCGGTAGCGGTTAGGTTCGTATTCCCGGCTGTGAGCCTAGAGGGAAAGGCCTTCTGGATCTTGAGGTCCTCCCCCCTTTCGGTCAGGGAAATCCTCTGGGGGAAGTTCTGGTCGAGCCTCTTGCCGTTGTTCCTCCTGGCCGGATTCCTGGTGGTGGCCTCCAACTACCTCCTGCACGTCTCCACCTTCATGATGGTCTTGTCCGTGGGCACCATGCTTCTGGCCACCTTCGGGATCACGGGACTCGGCGTGGGTATGGGGGCCATGTACCCGCGCTTTCAAGTGGAGAACGTTGCCCACATCTCGTCCGGGTTCGGGGGGATGATATACATGATCGTGGCCATAGGCTTCATCGGTGGGGTAGTGTTGTTGGAGGCCTTGCCGGTCTACCTGGTGTTCCACGCCCGTTTTCTGCGGCATACCCTCCGTCTGTGGGAGTATGCCACCATGGTGGTGTGCTTCTTGCTCCTGCTGGCCTTGATGGTGGCGGCATTTTGGGTCCCCATGAGAAAGGGGCTGGC
>CAZOXN010000804.1:0-1554 GCA_964583655.1 uncultured Desulfarculaceae bacterium
CATCATGGTGCCGACCTTGTCCGGCGCGCCGGTCGCCGCGTAGGCCTGGTAGACTTGCAGCAGTTTGTCCCTGGGCGTGCCCGTGATGCTCGCCACCGTGTCCAGGTCGTAGCGGGAGAAATGTTTCTTCAACAACTGGAACACGCTCTGCGAGTCTTGCAGCGTCGGGTCGAGCCTGGGAATGCCGGATTCGTCCACCTGGTACGTCCAGGTGGCTTTGTCGTATTTGCGCTGTTCGGGGTTGTAGCCGGAGAACAGACCCTCGTTGAAGGCAAACTCGGAGTTGACCAGCATGGGGGCGTTGGTGTACTCGCGGACGTATTCCTCGTGGTAGAGCTTGTTCTCCAGAATGTAGGTAATCATCCCGCCCAGGAAAGCCAGGTCGCTGCCGGGGCGCAGCGGCGCATAGATGTCCGCCTTGGCCGAAGTGCGGGTGAAGCGGGGGTCTACGCTGATGAGGGTGGCGCCCCGCTCCATCGCCTCGGTGATCCATCTGAAGGAGATGGGGTGGTTGCCAGCGGGATTACAGCCCATCACCAGGATGACATCGGCATTCCGGATGTCAATCCAATGGTTGGTCATTGCTCCTCTACCGAACGACTCTGCCAGAGCCGGAACTGTGGAAGAGTGGCATAAGCGCGCCTGGTGTTCGATGTACACCAGGCCGAGCGAGCGGGCGAATTTGACGCTTAGCGCGCATTCCTCATTATCGAGCGCCGCACCGCCCAACCAGGCTAATGCCTCAGTGCGGTTGACCAGCTTGCCGTCTTTGTCTTTCTCGATCCAGTTGGCATCCCGGGTGCTCTTGATGCGTTGTGCAATCTGGTCGAGTGTCCAGCCCCACTCTTTCTCTTCCCAATGGTCTGAGCCGGGTGCGCGGTAGAGCGGCCTGGTCAGCCGCTCTGGATTATCGGCCACCTGGCGCATTGAGCTTCCCTTGCTGCACAGCGCACCTCCATTGATGGGGTGGTCAGGATCCCCCTCAATGTTGACGACTTTGCCATCGGCCGTTCCTACGATCATGCCACATCCCACGGCGCAATAGGGGCAGATACTGGCCGTTTCCTGGGTCCATTTGACCCTGGTTGGGGGGGGCGTGGCCAGAACTGGGGCAGGATGGACACCGGCGGCCAGCAACGCCGAAGTCGTCCCGCCGATTTTGAGAAATTGCCTTCTCGACAACGTCATAGCGGCTCCTCCTTTCCAGTCGCTTCATCGTGACAACCGCTGCAGATCTCTCATGACGGATGAGGTCTGAGTGAGAATGTTGCTCTGTCCCCATTATTATCACCTATCCCTGAGTGAGGGTCTATGGGGGAACACCCTACTTCACCACGGGGAACACCCTACTTTTAGTGACAAATAACACAATTTTGAGAAATAGCATGCTATACTACATAGATGAAAGTGTCAGTCATCTGATGTGCCGGGAGAGGTTGGATGCGCCGGGGAACGCTTGAGAATTTTCTGCTGGGCCCGTTTTATGATTTGGGGCGATTTATCAGCGGCAGTGTGACCGCCCCTCCTCCCACTCGCGTCGTCTCGGAGGAGGGG
>CAZOXN010000805.1:0-1547 GCA_964583655.1 uncultured Desulfarculaceae bacterium
GGGGAGGACCGGGCGCTGGCTCGCCCGCTCCGTAGGTGCCGGTTCGTGAACCATCTTGACCCTCATCGGAACGCACAAGGAAACCTGCGCCTTCGCGACCTGGTTGATCGGCTTGGGCTCCGGCCTCATCCACACAGGTGCCTGCCTCGAGCGGTGAACCTCCTCGGCACCACCATGGCCCCGCTCATCAGCAGGACCATGCCTCTCGATGAAAATCATGGGGACATCTGAGCCCCCGCCATGGTTCTGAGTGATCCGCCTGGACTGAGGCAGGCTAGGCCGCCTGGAGAGATCCAGAAAGCCCGCTGGCAACGGACCAGCCCGGGATTCCAGTTGCCCCAGCCCGGATCATGCTCTGAATGAAGGTTCTGCGCTAGCCCCGGAAGCGGTAACCCAATCCCCGCAGGGTCTCTATCCGGTCCCTTGCTGGGCCCAGTTTCTGCCTGAGCCTTCTCACATGGGTGTCCACTGTCCGAGCATAGCCCTCGTAAGAATAACCCCACACCCGATCCAGGAGGACTTCCCTGCTGAGCACCTTCCCGACGTTGGAGGCGAGCTGGTAAAGAAGCCTGAACTCCGTTGCGGTGAGGCCAAGTTCCTGGCCCTCAGCCTCCACCCGGAAACCCTCCGGGTCAATGAGGAGACCAGGAAAGCGGAGCGGCTCCTTGCCAGCCCCGGGTTCCTGGAAACGTCGCAGTATGGCCTGGACACGCAGCACGAGCTCCTTTGGGCTGAAGGGCTTGGTCACGTAGTCGTCGGCTCCCAGCTCGAAGCCCACAACCCTGTCCACCTCCTCGGTCAGGGCCGTGAGCATCACCACGGGGATCGACCTGGTGTGTTCCCCCTGTCTGATTCGGCGACACACCTCCTTTCCGTCCATCTGGGGAAGCATTATGTCCAACACCACTAGAGCTGGCTTTTCACGTAGCAGGAGGGCCATGGCCTCGACCCCGTTGCGCGCCTTCAAGACCCGCATGCCGGCCCTCTCCAGGTTGTAAGCCACGAGCTCCAGGATGTCCTCCTCGTCCTCTACGACCAGGACCGTGTGTTGCCTCACATCTGCACCCCCAGAAGAACGAGAACACACTCCTCAAGGTATACTCGGGAGATGACATGGAGGTATCAGAAAAGGAACAGGAAAGTGACAATTTCTCGATGGATCACCTTTCGCGCCCGTTCAGCCATACCATCCACGGAGGGAGTAGCTCGGCGGGAAAAAGGGCCATCGAGGCCATTGGAGACGATCTCGAGGAGTAGCTCACGGTCCTGAAGGAAATAAAAAGAACCCCTTGACGGCAGGGAGTGCTTCCTTGATGTTCTTTCGGACTTTCCCCCGCATCCCTTGGCCCACGGCGGGAGGGCTTTGGACCATCTGGCACAGCCGGACCGCCTCCGCGGGCATCTCCCGACCCGAACGCCATCGGTGAGGGACCACAAGGTCATGGCGTCTCTCCGAGCGGCTTGCCTACCTGCCGCGCCCCGCTCGGCGCAGGCAGGGTCCGCCGGAGGCCAAATCCTTTGGAAATCGGTCCCCGAAGCACCTGAGG
>CAZOXN010000806.1:0-1540 GCA_964583655.1 uncultured Desulfarculaceae bacterium
GGCCTCTGCCATCCGGAGACCCAAAGAGTACAGGGAACGTCTAGTTCTCTTGAGCTGTCTGCCAATCCTCATCAGTCGTCTTTGAGGAACAGGCTGTGGTATTCTTCTTCGGAAAGGTGCCTCTTCATGAGTGCAGTGAGCCAATCCACGGTGCGCTGGATCTCCTCGTCGGAGAGCCGGCTGCGCAGGGCGTACAGTAGCCTGTCATCCGAGAACTTCTGCAGGAACACGACGAAAGATGCCTCGTCCACCTCCCTGGAGAGGCCGAAGGCAACGGGCCCTCGGTACGTGTCGACGAACTCGTGAGTGTGTCCGCTCACCTCATCCCCCGTTGCGAAAACTTGTTTCCAGTTCCGGCCGCGGAGGCGGCGGCAATGCAATATAACATGCGCCCCGTCGGGTGTCATCCCAAGGGCCTTGACTTTGCCGGGGTCGCCTTGCCGGAAAAGAGGGGCACGCGTTAAGATAGATTTCATGTTGATCGCTGCGGACCAGATCACCAAATTCTACGGACAGCAGGACCTCTTCAGGAAGGCGAGCATCCACATCAAATTCGGGGAGAAGGTGGCCCTTGTGGGACCCAACGGCTCGGGCAAGAGCACCCTTGTGCGGATCCTCCTGGGGGAGGTGGAGCCGGACGATGGGGAGGTGCACAGGGCCAGGCACGCCAGGATCGGCCATCTGCCCCAGGACGTGTTGTCATTCCGGGGGCGCAAGGTCCTGGACCAGGTCCTGGAGGTGGCCGAGGAGACCCGTTCCCTGGAAGCAGAGATGGCCGAGCTGAGCAAAGAGCTGGAGACCGCGGACGCGGGCGAGGCAGAGGAGTTGGCAGCGAGACTGGCTCATATGGTCGAGAGGTACCATCTCCTGGGCGGTTACGACCTCAGGCCGAGGGCCGAGAAGATCCTGATGGGGCTGGGGTTCAAGCCGGAGGACCTGGACAGGCCTGTGGAGACCCTCAGCGGCGGGTGGGCCATGCGGGTGGCCCTGGCCCGGCTCCTCCTGAGCGAGGCGGACCTGCTGCTTCTGGACGAGCCCACCAACCACTTGGACCTGGAATCCCTCCGCTGGTTGGAGGACTATCTTTCCCAGGTGTCCAGCGCCGTCTTGTTGATCTCCCATGACAGGACCTTCATAAATCGTATAGTGAGCCGCGTAGTGGAGATCAGCGACGGGGAACTGGTTTCCTACACAGGAGACTACGATGCCTACCGGCAGGAAAAGCGCAGGCGGGAGGAGATGCGCTGGGCCGCGTACCGCGTGCAGGTGGAACAGATCCGCAGGATGGAGAGATTCATCGAGAAGAACCGCGCCCGCAAGGACAAGGGCCGGCAAGTCCAAAGCAGGATCAAGGCACTGGAGAAGATGGAGAGGGTCACCCCACCGGCGGCGGAGGATGAACTGCGTTTCCGTTTCCCGGAGCCGCCCCCGTCCGGCAAGCTGGTGGTGGAGCTGGAGGGGGTGACCCACGCCTTCGATGGAAGGTGCGTGTTTCGCAACTCTTCATTGGCCTTGCACAGGGGGGAACGGGTGGCCGTCC
>CAZOXN010000807.1:0-1253 GCA_964583655.1 uncultured Desulfarculaceae bacterium
AAGTCCACCAGGATGGGCTCGTTCTCCCTCATCTCCCGGAGCCCGGCCCCCATGGGGAAGGCCGGGGAGAGCCCCATGCCGCCTGCCGGGGTGTCCGCCTCACTGGGGATGCTGCCATTGACGCCGCTCAGGACGTGCCACGAGTACCCCTCCTGATTCACCCCGCGCATCCGAACGATCCCTTCGTGTCCGCGCCTCTTGGCCTCCATCTCCAGCCGTGCCCCGAACTCGATCTCGGTCATCCCAGGTTGCAGGACCTCCATGCCCACCTCGAACACTTCTCGGGCGATGGCCGCGGCAGCCCGCATCTGTCCTATCTCGAAGGGGGTCTTCCTCATCCTGCAACGCCGGATCATGGCCGAGGCATCGCGAAAACGCACGCCATCGAATGCCTGGAGCAGCCGCTCGTGCTCCTTGACAGGGATGACATCCAGCTCCGTCCCCACCTCCCCAGGGAGGCCACCCGCATGCCTGCGGATCAGACCCGGCAGCTCCTTGATGGAGCGAAAAGGGAGGACCTTCGAGAGGGGGGATTCGGCCTTGGCGCGATCCAGATCCCTTCGAACGAACAAGAGGGGCCCGTCATGGAGGGACAGATAGAGGATCGAGGACTGGGACTGACCCGTGAGATAGAGATAGTCCGGCCGGTGCCATATCAGGACCGCCCCCAGACCATGCCCAGCCATCTCCGAGCACAAACGCTCGATCCGAAGCTCGACCTCGGAGGCAGGCACGAGCTTTTCATCGTACCGGCTCGGCACCAAGGAGAACACCTCCTGGACGGGTGAACCCGACCCCGCCGACACGGTATTGCTGAACGTCTGGTCGTTTATCGACCGAGACTTTTTTTCTTGACGATCATAGCACTTGTCTGTTAAATTTCGCAAGTGCAAACCGGCCATCAGGATTCCATCAGTTTCACGTTGCTGGCTTTGGGGGGCCCCATGTCCCTTCGCTTGCGCGCTTCCGTGCCTAACCCTCGGGGACCCATCGCGGGTGAGGGGGGAAGTCCGTCCGATGCGAAGGATCGCCATGGTGTGAATCCCAGGGAGATGGGGCTGCTCCTGTGACCGAGGCCACACTCATGGGTCTTGGACGTCTTTTCCTTTGGGCGGGCTGATGCTCGAGGTCAAGAACCTGGAGATCGTGTACAACGACGTGATCCTGGCCCTGAGGGGCATCTCCGTGTCGGTCCCGGAGGGCGGTCGCGTGGCGCTACTTGGCGCCAACGGGGCAGGCAAGTCCACCGCGCT
>CAZOXN010000807.1:1263-1540 GCA_964583655.1 uncultured Desulfarculaceae bacterium
CAGGGCGGTCTCCGGGATCCTCAGGTCCCAGGACGGGGAGATAGAGGACGGTTCCATCGAGTTCCTGGGCAGGCGCATCGACGACTGGGCCCCGGAGCGGATCGTGCGGACGGGCATCGCCCACGTGCCCGAGGGTAGGGGGATATTCCCGGAACTCACCGTGGCGGAGAACCTGGATCTGGGCGGATTCGTGAGGAAGGAGCGCGGCGTCCTGGCGCGGGACCGGCAGAGGGCCTTCGCTTACTTCCCGATCCTCGGGGAGCGAAAGGGACAGAGG
>CAZOXN010000808.1:0-1538 GCA_964583655.1 uncultured Desulfarculaceae bacterium
TCGATGGCGATTCGCCCCACACGCGACGCACGCTCCAGCGGCGCGTCCCGTGCATTGACACCTCTGGGCCGGTCCCATACAATCGAGGCCGGTTTGTGCGAAGTCCGCCAGGCTGGAGGCGCACACATGCTGAAGGTCCTCGCTGTTCTAGGGAGTCCCCGCAGAGGCGGCAACACGGAGATTCTTCTCGACGAGGCCCTTCGAGGGGCAAGGGACCAGGGCGCTTCGGTGGAGAAGGTGGTTCTTGCGGATCTCAAGATCAGCCCATGCATGGAGATATATGCGTGCAAGAAAAAGGGAATCTGCCCCATCAAGGATGACATGCTGGGCCTCTACGAGAAGCTCGACGAGTGCCCGAGGGTGATACTCGCCTCTCCCATCTTCTTCTACAGTGTCTCGGCAACGGCCAAGGCCTTCATCGACCGTTGCCAGGCGAGGTGGGCCAGGCGTTATGTCCTGGGCCAGCGGGTGAGCTCCGCAGTGGAGCGGAAGGGCGCCTTCATCTCCGTGGGGGCCACTGCCGGCAAGAGGCTCTTCGAGGGGGTCAGGCTCACGGTGAAGTATTTCTTCGACGCCATAGACATGGGCTATACCGAGGAGTTGTTGATAAGGGGGGTGGACGAAAAGGGGGAGATACTGAAGCACCCGGAGTATCTGGAGCAGGCCTACGAGCTAGGCAAGAGGATGGCGGTGCCTTGACGGTCGTTCGTGGTAAAGGGCTTGCCCCGGCGACTTGACCATTGCTGCGGGCTGCGGACCACGGGAGCCTCGCCACTCCAGGGGTGCACGGGAAAGGACCGGATCCCGAATCATTGGGGCCCACCGGGGCTGAGAAGCGTTGGGGGAGGAAGATGACACTTCGATTCATGAGGAACAAGCTGGTGCAGGTGGAGCCGCTCCAGGAGGGGGGGCTCTCGGTCTCGTGGAGGTCAGAAGACGATCTCCTCTGTGCGGAGATCCGGATGAAGGTCAGGCTCCCGGACCTCGAGATAGAGGCAGTGGAGGGGGGGATCCTGAGATCCACGCACCCTGAATGCGCGGAGGCATCGAACCTCCTGGCCAAGGTCGTGGGGGTGAGGGTAGGCCCAGGGCTCAGGAAGATCGTTCACGGACTGGTGGGCGGGAAAGACGGGTGCGAGGAACTCGCCGAGGGTGTCCTCGAGTGTTGCAACGCAGTCATCCTCAACTTCACCTTGCCTCAGATCCGGAAAACGGAGCGGGGGACCGAGGAGGAGAAGAAGGAGAGGTTCAGGGAGATGCTGCGGTTCAACCCGAGACTGGTGAGGAGCTGCGTGGCATTCGCCGATGACAGTCCCCTGATGCAGGGTCTGGATCTCTGAGCCTGGCGCGGAGGCGTCGCCTTTCTTGCCGGCGCCTCGCCGGGTGGAAAGCGGGGGTAGATGATCGGTTTCAGAAGGAGCATACTCGTAGGCGCTGAATTCGTGGGCGAGGAAACGATCCGCTTCCATGGGATCCTGGAGGATCACATATACGCCATGGAGATCAGAATGGACGTGGAGGTCCGGACCGGGGCCATC
>CAZOXN010000809.1:0-1533 GCA_964583655.1 uncultured Desulfarculaceae bacterium
GGTTGCTCACCCTCTTGTTCCTGGGCGGGATCCTCGTGGTCCTGTTCCTGGTGGGGGGGGTCCTGATCCTCTGGATGGAGGGCGGAGAGCCACTGAGAGGCGGGGACCGAGTGGGGGTGGTTCGTCTCGAGGGTGTGGTGGTCGAGTCCGAGCCCATCCTCCAGGCCCTGGATCGCATGGGAAAGGACCCCAAGGTCAAGGCCATAGTCCTGCGGGTGGACTCCCCGGGTGGGGGGGTGGCGCCGACTCAGGAGATCTTCCAAGCGGTGCGGAGGTGGAATCAGACCAAGAAGGTGGTGGCCTCCCTGGGCTCGGTTGCCGCATCCGGTGGGTACTATGCCGCGTGCGGCGCCGAACGGATCATGGCCAACCCCGGTACCATAACCGGCTCCATCGGTGTGGTTGTCCACTTCGCCAGCTTCGAGCAACTCCTGGAAAAGCTGGGAATCCAAGGGGAGGCGGTGAAGAGCGGGGCGCACAAGGACATGGGATCCCCCTTCCGCTCCTTGACGCAGGCAGAGAAGGACCTCCTCCAGGAGGTGGTCCAGGACGTGCACCAGCAGTTCGTGGAGGCCGTGGCCGCGAGCCGGAGGCTTTCCAAGGAGCAGGTTAGCGAGCTGGCCGATGGCCGCGTCTTCTCTGGACGGCAGGCCAAAGGCCTGGGGCTCGTGGATGAACTGGGCGGGTTTCAGGACGCCGTAAAGAGAGCGGCCCAACTGGCAGGGATCAGCGGGGAGCCCAAGGTCCTGGAGGAGCGCAAGGAGAAGATATCGCTGGTGGACATCCTCCTCGGAAAGACCCTGGGGAGGGTGATCCCCTCAGCAGACCCGAGGCTCCCTTTCATCAGCTACTTCTTTCATCCATAACCGCTAAGCTGAGTCGGTAAGCGATGTAGAGACAATGCCGTGTTGATCATCCCCCGATGATCGCTTCGCCGAGCCCGACGGGCCCGGAGGGGCTCGCTGGACGGCGATCAGGGAAGGGGGGTATCCCAGTGGATTGGCACTGTCCTTTCTCGCGCACCTTACGGCTCCTTCTCTTTTTCTTTCTGCTCTATTGGCCCGTGACGGGCCTTGCCGTAGAGGGCCGCTCCGCCGTCAGGATTGGGGTCTACGATAACCCGCCCAAGGTCTCCTGTCCCGAACCCGGCAAGGCGGCGGGCATATTCATCGACATCATCGAGCAGATCGCCCGGGCCGAGGGGTGGACCCTGGATTACATCTGCGGGACCTGGGCCGAGGGGCTCGACCGCCTGGACAGGGGCGAGATAGACCTCATGACCGACGTGGCCTACACGGCCCAGAGGGGAGAGAGATACTCGTTCCACAAGGTCCCAGTACTTTCGTCGTGGTTCCAGGTCTATGCACCCAAGGGGAGCGGGATCCGATGCATACTGGACCTGGACGGCAAGAGGGTGGCCGTCCTCCACCGATCGGTCCAGCAGGAGGCATTCGAGCAGATGGCCGACGGCTTCGGTCTCAGGGTTCCCTCATCCCAGCGCCGGACCACTGCGCCGTCTTGGAGATGGTGGCC
>CAZOXN010000810.1:0-1527 GCA_964583655.1 uncultured Desulfarculaceae bacterium
TCTGAAGGAACTGAGCACAAGGTTTGTGCGATTAGCCCTCTGGAGCCGTTGGTTGTGGAGGCCGTTTCTCAGGACCCAACTCACCCGTGCCTCCCACATCTGGAGGGTTGGATCCAGGCGCCATCCCCTCAGTGTTGGACCTGCTAGCGATCGCCAATCTGTGCACTCTCAAACGGATGCTTAGCCCGGTTTCGACTTGGCCCCGCTTCCAGCTCAAGTCATCTGAATCAGGTAGTTCCCATACCTCGTCACTGTGACTTCACATCCTGGCAGGACGGCCAGAGTAGTTGTGGCCTCCTCTACGATGGCCGGCGGAGCGATCCTGTTTCCTGGTCTGAGGTTCTCACCGCGGTAGATCCGTGCCTCAACCTCCCCGAACTCGGGCCCCAGATATACCTTGCGCCTCCCTGTCAGGGCTCGGGACGGGTCGCGCGAGGAGATCGGCATCGCTACCATCTTGGGCTTGGGAACCTCCCCGACCGCCCTTACACGCCAGTGAATGCACTCAATGTACGTGTCCTCTTTGACAGCAAAGACCCGTTCATGGATGTCGTGGAAGTCCTGGACCAGTTGGGCGACGTCGTGCTCAGAGTCGAACCTCCTGACCTTGAGGGGCACTGGTAACTCCCAGATCTGGTAGGGATATCTTGCCTCGCAGTAGAACTCCAGTCTCTGCCTCTCTCTCGGAATAGCCGCTCTCTCCAGGAATGCCTTTCCCCTCTTTTCCAGCTCTGCCAGCCGCGCGTTGACCTCCTCAAAGCTGAAACGGTGGCTCTCAGTGAGATATCCGGCAGCGTACTCCCCCACGATATCGCCGAACAGACCTCCGACGGCGCTCAGCCCGCCGGCTGTCTTTGGCATCAAGGCCTCCCTCGACCCGAGCTCTTTGCAGATCGCCACTACATGCAGCCCCGCGGCAGCACCCCCAGCGACGAAGAGGAACTCGCGCGGATCGATTCCCTGCCATATGGTCAATTCCTCTATTGCAGCCACCATGTTCACATTGACCCCGCTGTATATGGTGAAGGCCGCATCCCGGAGGGAGAGATCCAGGGGTTTCGCGATCCTTTCCATGATCGCCTTCTCAGCGAGCTCCGGATAGAGCTTCATCCTTCCGGCGAGATAGTACTCCGGGTCAAGGAGGCCGAGTACGAGGTTGGCATCGGTGACGGTCGGCTCCTCCCCACCCTTCCCGTAGCAGGCCGGACCCGGGACGGCTTGGGCGCTGTGGGGTCCCACGTGACACAGGCCTCCCCGGTCCACCCAGGCGATACTCCCCCCCCCCGCGCCGATCGACCTGCTGTCGACCTTCGCGATGCCTAGATCATAGCCGCCTATCTTGGCCTCGCGGGTTATGGCGATCTTACCGTCAATTACGGAGCTCACGTCGAAACTTGTCCCACCCATGTCCACCGTGATGACATTTCCTGTGTTTCTCTCCAACTCGCCAAACACTCGACCTGCCACAGGGGCCATCGCCGGGCCACAGTCGATGGTGTATATGGGCTTGGCCAGGCTCTCTTCGAC
>CAZOXN010000811.1:0-1527 GCA_964583655.1 uncultured Desulfarculaceae bacterium
GTCCCATGAACCTGGCGGCCACGTTCTTCATTATCTCGTTGGTCCCGGCGAAGATGGACAGGACCCTTGCGTCCCTCCAGGCACGGGCGATGGGATACTCCTCGCAGTAACCGTACCCGCCGTGGAGTTGGACACACCCATCGGCCACCCTCATGGCCATCTCGGTCGTCCAGTACTTGGCCATGGAGACCTCCACCACGATGTTCCTACCCTCCATGTGGTCACAGATGAGCTTGTCGAGGAAGGCGCGTGCCAGCTTCACCTCGGTGGCCATCTCCACGAGCCTGAACCTGGTGTTCTGGAACTCCGAGATGGGCCGGCCAAAGGCCTTGCGCTCCTTGCAGTACTTTATGGTGAGCGGAAGGATGTATTCTGCCATGGCCACTGCGGCGATGGCGCACATGAGCCTCTCCTGCTGGAGCTTCTCCATGAGCATGATGAATCCCCCGCCCTTGGTCCCGAGACGGTTCGACTTGGGCACCCTGCAGTCGTTGAAGTAGAGCTCGGCCGTGTCCTGACTGTGCCAGCCTACCTTCTTTATCTTTCTCCCCTTCTCGAATCCCGGGGTGCCGGCCTCCACCAGATAGAGGTCGATGGACCGGTGCGGATCCGGCACGCCGGCATCCTTCACTGCGAGGACCAGCAGGTCGCAGTTGATCCCGTTGCTGATGAAGGTCTTCTGGCCGTTGATCACGACGAAATCCCCATCCTCCACCGCGGTGGTGCGTATGGCAGCCAGGTCACTGCCGGTGTTGGGCTCTGTCATGGCCACGGCTGTGATGATGTCCCCCGAGACGCACCCGGGGAGGTACCTGTGCTTGAGTTCCTCGGAGGCGTAGGAGGTGATGTACGGGACCACCACGTCGCTATGGAGCGGGGCGACGAGCCCCGAGTGATTCGTCCTGGCCAGTTCCTCTGTGACGATCACAGAGTACAGGAAGTCCGCCCCCAGCCCACCGTATTCCTCTGGGACGCTCATGCAGAGAAACCCGTTCTCACCCATCTTCTTCCACGCGGACTTGGGGACTATGCCAGCCTCCTCCCACTCCTCCACATACGGTATCACCTCCTTTTCCAGGAACCTCCTCAAAGACTGCCTGAAGATCTTGTGCTCCTCGGTGTAGTTCAGTATCTCCATAGCTCCTCGGACCTCCCTGAAGTGTCAATTCTCAGCGATCGGCGTGGTTTGGTCTGGATATGCGGTCGGGTCTCAAACCCGCCCCCTCCTGAGGAAGGTCTGCCCCCCGAGGCTGAGGGGGCACGGTGCGCAGGCACCGAGCTTCGCCTGAAGCCGCAGGGGGGCTGCGGCCCGTGGAGGGTCGTGATGGGGGACGCATCAGCTCTCCGTGACTTCCCTGGCGATCACCTTGCGCTCATGGGCGTTTTCTATGGCGGAAAGGAGGGCATCCACAGGACAAGGCTTGATGAGGACCTCCGCGGCCCCTTCCTTGAGGGCCATGGAGACCCTCTCCAAATCCATGTGGCCGGTCAACAGGAGCACCGGCGTGGAATTGTCCCGCCGGCGGA
>CAZOXN010000812.1:0-1524 GCA_964583655.1 uncultured Desulfarculaceae bacterium
AACATATTCTTCTCGGACTGAACGTTGAGTGCCATGGCCTTGATCAAGACGGGGTCGTCCCGAAAAAGGCCCGCCATGTCCGCACGCGTGAGGATCACGGCTGCGGCCCCATCGGTTGTCGGGCAGCAGTCCAGCCTCCCCAGGGGATAGGCGACCATGGGGGCCTTCAAGACCATCTCTTCGGTGACGGCCCTACGGAAGTGGGCCTTGGGGTTGAGGGAACCGTTGTAATGGTTCTTCACCGCCACCTTGGCCAGGTGTTCCCTGGTTATCCCATACTCGTGGAAATAGCGATTCGCCAAGAGGGCGAAGAGACCGGGCCCTGTATACCCCTTGCGGATGAACGGGTGGCCGGCATTGTGGGCGCCTTCGATGAGGCTCTCGCGGCTGCCCACCTCCCTCATCTTCTCTGCCCCCACGGCCAGGACTATGTCGTAGAGCCCGGAGAGAATCCCCATTGCCCCATTGCGCACCGCATCCATGCCGGTACAGCAGTAGTTGGAGACCCGGGTGATGGGGATATCGAAGAGCCTAAGGGGGTCGGCGATGGATGTAGCAGCTCCCCTCTGGCCTATGAGCTCGTAGCGAGAGGTCCCCACCCAGGCGGCCTGTATGGCGGTGGGCTCTACGCCGGCGTCCTCATAGGCCTCGTACACGGCATCGATGACCATGTCCTCGTAGGTCATCTCGTAGTTCTCCCCGAACTTGGTGCACCCCGCCCCAACGATCGCCACGCGGTCCTTTATGCCCATCTCCCAGGTCCTCGCTCAGCTCCCTTTGCCCCCTTGCCGCTCCGTCGCCCATCTGAAGGGCGCACCCCTGCAAGGGGCCGCGTTACTTGTTCCCTTCCAGAGGGGGACGGCATTTCCAAAAATAGTGGTGGATCCCCGAGGCCTCGTGCCACTTCCTGTAGCTCATTTCCACTCCCATCCCGATCTCGACCAGATGCTCCGGACAATCCGTCATCTGCCCGTAGAAACGCCCCCCACCCTCGAGATCCACTACCACCATCACCCCCGGGGGATCGGGGGTGAGAAACACGTAGTCCCTGGTGAACGTATAGACCTTTCCCCTCCTCGACAGCTTCCGATCCTCCATCTGGTCCTTGGACCGGCAATTCAGACAGACCCTCCGCATGGGGAACTGGACCAACCCGCAGCGCTTACAGCAGCTCCCGTAGAACCGAACGTCCTGTTTTTGCTCCTTCCACAGGAAGGCCAGGGAGGTGAACGGCTCCTCGGAGCGCGTGAACGGTGTCGAGACCTCTTTTCGAATGAAATCCCTGAACTGGAGGTACTTGTTGTAGCTGGAGAGATCGCGCTTGTTCTCGATCTGCCGGGATACGGCCTTCCTGGAGGCCAATTCGGCTACGCGATCCGTCGCCCTGAACAGGAAGGCGTGTGCGCCCCCGCCGTAACCGACCATGAGGATCCGATCCCCCGGCGTGCAAGCCTCCAGTGCCCCTGCTAAGAGGAGCAACGGGTGCGCCGTCCCAAGGAGCCCCACCTTGTCTATCAACGGATC
>CAZOXN010000813.1:0-1522 GCA_964583655.1 uncultured Desulfarculaceae bacterium
TCAGCGCCTTCGACGCCAAGGATACCCCCCTGGAGAGGATCCTCGATGCCGCCCGCACCTTCCCGGTGCTCTCTTCCCGGCGCATGGTGGTGGTAAACAATGCCTCGAGCTTGGGCGCGGCCGAGTGGGAAAGGATGATCCCTTACTTGAGGCGGCCCTCCCCTTCCACCTGTCTGGTCTTGAGGGGAAACAGCCAACCGGGTTCGCCAGAGGTCCTCAAGGCGATCCAGGAAGTCGGGGCGGTCTTGGAGTTCAAGCCACGCACGGAGCGCCAGGCCGAGGAGTGGGTCGTGAGCAGGGTCAGGATGATGGGCAAACGCATCCCCCCGGAGGCTGCCCGGTCCTTGGTGGGGGAGGTGGGGACAATGCAGGGGGCCTTGGAGGGCGAGGTGGAGAAGCTCATCCTCTACGCGTGGGACAAGGCTACCATCGGAGAGGAGGATGTGCAGGAGGTCACGGTAGGGGCCAAGCGTCACAGGATATTCGATCTGGCCGATGCATTGGGCGAACGCAGGGAGGCCGATGCCCTGCGCATCTTGCACAGGCTGCTGGACGAGAAGGACTCCCATTTGAAGGTCTTGGGCATGTTGGCGAGGCAGGTGCGCATGATCTGGCAAACCAGGGACTCCATGCAGGGCGGCCGGGATCCCTCCTCAGGGCAAGGCCGGATCCCGGCTTTTGCCAGGGCCCGGCTCCTGAAGCAGGCACACAAGTGGGATGAACCCTCTTTGAGGAGGGCATTGGATGGGCTAGGAGATCTGGATCGGGCCTTCAAGGGCGGCAGGTTGGCCCCCGAGATCCTGCTTGACAGATGGATACTCGAGGTATGCCGAGGGTGACAGGCCTTGGTGGGGGCAATGGCCTCCGCGAGAGGGTCGAGGAGGCCGTCACCGTTTGGACCGCCCAGGAGTGGCCGAGACTACTTGGCCAGGGCATTCACCTTGCGGGCAAGGCGGGAGACCTTCCTGGAGACGGTGTTTCTGTGATGCACCCCCTTGGAGGCGCTCTTGTGGAGGATGGAGGTCGCATCTTTGAGGGCCTGGTGAGCCGTTTCCGGATTGGCTGCGTCCACGGCCTCGAGCACCCTCTTGACCTGAGTCTTCACCTTGGAGCGGAAGGCCCGGTTTCGACCCCTTCGCCTTTCGTTTTGCCTCATGCGCTTCCACGAGGATGGATGATTGGCCACGTCTCTCTCCTTTCCGAGGAAATCTGATCTTCACGATTTCGTAAGGAGTCCGGGATCGCGGGTCTCGGTCATTCCGGATGGCGTCGAAATCCAGTGGTTTCGACTGACGCGAAAACCGCTGGACCCAGCCCCCCGAGAGGGTGACACCGCTCTACGAAATCATCGAAATTTTATTTTATACTGCACGATAGGCATGCTGTCAAGGAAGGGGGCATGAGGGAAGAGGAGTTCCTCGAACAGCACGGATCCATGGCTCGGTCCGCCGCTGTGGTGGGGGGGGCCACCCTGATGAGCCGAGTCACGGGACTCGCCAGGGACATGGTCCTGGCCAGCGTG
>CAZOXN010000814.1:0-1521 GCA_964583655.1 uncultured Desulfarculaceae bacterium
TCTTTTTTGCGATTCGTTCACTTACAGAGATGTCTAGGACTTTGACGGGGCCCTGGGAGCGACCCTCATGCGGGAGACAGATGCGGGGGGCCGGCCTGGATCCTCTCCCGCAAGGACCTCAGGAGTGCCCTCCCGCTCTTCTTTCGATGGGCATGGACGAGGATCGGCTCGGAGGTCGAAGGCTGGCCCGTCCTTATCTCCACCCACCGCGTGGGCAAGAGGAGCCCATGGATGGCCCCCAGAAGCCCGAGCCCCAAGAGCACGACCCCCGTCACCTCGAGCCACTGCCAGAAGATGAGGGCCACGGCCGCCATGGCCAGCCCTGCCCAGATCTCCCCTGGCCTGATCCTCCTCCTGGTTTGAATGAGCTGGATCCTGGCCAGGGGGAGCTCGTCCAGGACAGTGGAGTCCCTGTGGTCAGCGGTTGCCGGCTGCCCTGGCCTGATACAGGATCTGACCCTCAGGAGCCGCCTCTGGGTCAGAAAGAGGCTCGTCGCCATCTGCTCGGGCTCTTTCAAGACGGACTGGGTGAGCCTCATGTGGGCTTCCACCACGTGGTGCTCCTGGAGGATCTTCTCCCCTGGGGCCAGGGCCCTCTCCACGAGGGCCCTGTAGAGGTCCATGTGCCTCTGGGCCAGGAGGCGCTGGAAGACCTTCTCCCTGAGGTCCCCTCTGGCGTGGGCCAGATGGAGCCTGCGGATATCCTCCCTTATCTCATCCATGGGATTCGGCATCCGGGAACCTCCCCGGGGAAAGGGCCCTGGCATGGAGTCCCGGCATGAGCTGTACCAGGATGGCCACGAGGATCACGAAGCCCACGCAGAAGGCGAACCAGGGGTCGTGCTCCACCACCAGGGCGTCATACAAGAGCCAGACCAGGAACCCGTAAAGGATCAGGTTGGCTATGATCTGTCCGAGCTTTCCCATGATCTCCTCCCTTCACATGTGCATGGCCTCATGGAGCCAAAGCACGTAGACGAGGGCTGCTGCGCCCAAGGATATGAGGAGCAGCACCATCCAGTACCCGAACATGTTGTCCCAGAGCCACCTCATCCTCGCACCTCCTTTAGGCTGCCGCCACCACAAGCGGAGGCACCCACTTGGGCACGGGCTTTCCGTGTGTGTGTCTGACAGAGAATATCACCAGGGAGACAATGAACAGGCAAAGAAAGAGCATCTCCCCCAGGGTGAATACCACGGCGAAGAAGGCCAGGAACTCTATCTTCTGGCCTGTGAGCACGTAGATCAGCCTGAGGAGCGCCCCGGTAGTAGCCAGGATCAGGGAGTAACTAAGGATGTATCGGATGGCTGGCCCCCTGACGAAGGAGGTGGCGATGCTTCCGAACTGGGCCCCTATCATGGCCCCCACGATCATGAAGAGAACCGCCATCATGTCCACGTTTCCGCTCATGGTCTGCCTGAGGGCGCCGTAGCCCCCGGAGACCACGATCTCCACGAGGTCCGTGCCCACCCCTATGTGGGTCGTGGCGCCTATCACGTAGACCAGGGCCGGGACCCTTA
>CAZOXN010000815.1:0-1521 GCA_964583655.1 uncultured Desulfarculaceae bacterium
CCCGAAGGCCAAGGATGGGGCGCACTGCCCTGATCCTAGGGCCAAGCACCTGCGCGGCCGGCCGGAAAGGCGGTGCGGCCAGATGGTACTGACCGGAGTCTCTCTCGCTGGCACGTGAATTGCTTTCGTGTCAGGAGGGGGCTGGAAAACCAGGTTGAAGAGGATCCAGGAGATGTTCTCCGAGCTCTACATAGCGGCATCCGGGATGGTGGTGAGACAGGCGCAGATGGACCTTCTGGCCCACAACCTCGCCAACGTGAATACCGCGGGATTCAAGACAGAGGAGATGGCCTCGGAGGAGAGGCCCCTGGACACTGCCAGGCTGATGGTAAGCCAGGCAGGCGGCGTGCGGCGTTCTCTGGACCTGACGCCAGGTCCTGTACAGCCTACCGGGGAACCGCTGGATCTGGCCCTGGCCGGGGAAGGGTTCTTCCTGGTGCAAGCCCCAGATGGATTGCGCCTCACGCGAGACGGGAGGTTCTCTGTGAGCCAGGACGGCCGGCTCGTCCTCAGGGGCATGCCGGTCCTCGGGGAAGGCGGGGAGATCCACGTGGGGGAGGAGCCGTTCCAAGTATCCGATGACGGCAGGATCTCCCGGGGGGAGACCGAGATCGGGCGCGTGAGGGTGGTCATTGTATCGTCCCCCCAAGAGTTGGAGCGAGAAGGCCAGGGGCTCTTTCGCGTCTCCAGGGAAGAGGCGGTGGTTGCGCTCCAAGGCCCCACGGTGCTTCAAGGGTATCTGGAGACGTCCAACGCGGATCCCATAAGGATAATGGTCCAGATCATCGAGGCGCTGAGGGCCTTCGAGGCACAGCAGCAAGTGATACAGACCGTGGACAGACTAGGAGAGAAGGCTATACGGGAGATAGCCAGGGTTTAGGAGAAGGGCCCCTGGCTGGGCCCGGGGGGGATCTTCGGGCCGCATCGGCACCTGGTCGATACGCAGCGGGGAAAGGAGCGCTGACCATGATACGATCCTTGTGGACCGCGGCCTCTGGGATGGAGGCGCAGCAGTTGCAGATAGACGTGATATCCAACAACCTGGCCAACGTCAACACCACTGGGTTCAAGAAGAGCAAGGCGAACTTCCAGGACCTGGTCTACCAGTCGCTCCGATACCCAGGGGCCTCCTCTTCCGCCGAGAGCCAGGTCCCCACTGGATTCCAGGTTGGGCTGGGGACAAGGCCTGTGGCGGTGGGCAAGCTGTTCAGCCAGGGGGAGTTTCAGCTGACCCACAACGAGCTGGACTTGGCCATAGAGGGCCCGGGTTTCTTCAAGGTGGTGCAGCCCGGGGGGGAAACGGTCTTCTCCAGGGACGGCGCGTTCAAGCTCAACGCCCAGGGAGAGATCGTGAACTCCGACGGTTATCGCCTGGACCCTGGGATCACCATTCCCCAAGACGCCACTGCCATCTCAGTGGGGACGGACGGCATCGTGTCCGTGATGAGGCCTGGCCAGAGCGGCTTCGCTGAAGTGGGGAAGATCACCCTTACCAGGTTTCCGAACCCCGCTGGTCTGCTC
>CAZOXN010000816.1:0-1511 GCA_964583655.1 uncultured Desulfarculaceae bacterium
ATATAGGGCTGATTGCCGCTGCTCCCCACCTGGTACACGGCGACGATGTTGGGGTGGTTGAGACGAGCCGCGGCCTGGGCCTCTCTCTGAAAACGCCGCTGGATCTCCTGGATCTTGTCCGGGCTCAGGTTGCGTTCCGGATCTATCCTCAATACCTTGATGGCCACATCCCGGTGGAGGATCTGGTCCTCGGCCCGGTAGACCACGCCCATGCCCCCTTCTCCGATCTTCTCCACTATGCGATAGGTGGGAGGTTTGGCCATGCCCCCAGGCCTCGGAACGACTAAGAAGTGCGCCGATTTCCTCAATGATTTTCTTAGAATGTCTTGGACTTATAGCAGATGACTGCCGGTGTGTCAATGACACGCCATCGCCCAAGCCTGGGGGGGTCCTCCTGAGTCTCGGATCGCCGTGGGGTATCCTCACGGCACGGGCTCCACCGCCTGGTATCCTCTTTGAGGCATTCCCGTCCCTCATCCATGGCCCGATGCAACTGGCCAACAGCCATTGACGACCGCCAGTGACCCATTGCCCCTCAACCCGCATGGGGGGATTTCCCCTTTGACCTGGGGGGAGCTCGTGTTAACCTTAGACCTAGTCGAGGGACCAGAGAGATGACCGAGGAGGCGTTCATCCTTGCATCGAGCTCCCCCAGGAGGCAGGAGCTCCTTCGCCTCCTGGGTCTGCGGTTTCAGGTGGTGCCAAGTTCCATCGAAGAAGGACCCCTGCAAGGCGAGGGGCCTGAGGAACATGTGCTTCGCCTTTGCCAGGCGAAGGCCGAGGAGGTGGGAAGCCGCTGTCCGGACCATTGGGTCATCGGGGCGGACACGGCCGTGGTCCTGGACGGGGTGATCCTCGGCAAGCCCAGAGACCGCGAGGAGGCATGCGAGATCCTCGATATGCTGCAAGGGAGGACCCATGAGGTCTACACCGGCCTATGCGTCCTGCGCATCAGGGATGGGCGATGCGCCGCCCAGGCGGTCCGAACTGAGGTCCTCTTCAGGGGCCTCACCCGCAGGGAGGTGGAGTGGTACGTGCGCACCGGTGAGGTCTTGGACAAGGCAGGGGCTTACGCGATACAGGGACTCGGAGGGGCACTCATCAGGAGGATCCATGGATCATATTCCAACGTGGTGGGGCTGCCCCTGGCTGAGCTGGTGGACATGCTGAGGGCACTGGGCGCTTGGGACCTGTTTTCCACGGCCTGAGACAAGGACATCATGGATATCCTCCATAGACTCGAGGACATTCAGGGGCGCATATCGCGGGCCTGTGAGCGCTCCAAGAGAGACCCCAGCGAGGTGAGACTCATCGCCGTCACCAAGAACGTCCCGGCGGACCTCGTCCGGCAGGGGATGGAATGCGGGCTGAGGCGATTTGGCGAGAACTATGTCCAGGAGGCCCTGCCGAAGATCCAGGCCCTCGGTCCCGAGGCGGAGTGGCACTTCATCGGGCACCTTCAGTCCAACAAGGCAAGACACGTAGTGGGTCGCTTCAGGATGGTCCATACC
>CAZOXN010000817.1:0-1510 GCA_964583655.1 uncultured Desulfarculaceae bacterium
GGACCTGATTGAGGAGTACAGGTCCACGGGATGGGAGGTAATGGAGATCGATGGCCACGATTTCCAGCAGATCTACACGGCCCTGCACGCAGCGGTTCACGAACTCAGGGGACCCATAGGTATCATCGCCCACACCCACATGGGAAACGGCGTCTCCTTCATGAAGGACCAGTACCAATACCACGGGGCCCCCTTGCCCTACGAACTGTTCAAGGCTGCCATGGAGGAACTCGGCGTGGAAGACGACCTGGAGATCTATGGTCTGGAGAGGTCATCCAAGCGGCCCCGCCATGTGCACATGCCACCTTCCCCACCCATCCGTGTGAGGGTTGGTGAACCCATCTTATATCCCCCCGATGCCAAGACAGACAATCGCTCGGCATGGGGAAAGGCCCTGGAGGGCTTGGCCCGCGAGAACAAGGGGTGCCCCGACTCATCGCCCATCGCGGTCTTCGACTGCGACCTGGCCACCTCGGTCAAGACCGACGGCTTCGCCAAGGTCCTCCCCGAGGGCTTCTTTCAGTGCGGGATCCAGGAACATCACACTGCCACCATGGCTGGAGCCCTTTCGACCCAGGGGGTCCTTACTTTCTTTTCGGATTTCAGCATCTTCGCCGTGGCGGAGGCCTACAACCAACAGCGCATCAACGACCTCAATCTCTCCCACCTGAAGCTGGTTTGCACACATGCTGGGATCGACATCGGGGAGGACGGCAAGACACATCAGTGCATAGATTACTTGGGGCTCCTGAACAACTTGTTCGGTTTCAAGGTCATCATCCCGGCCGATCCCAACCAGACCGACAGGGTCATCAGGTTCATAGCGCAGGAACCAGGGAACTTCTTCGTTGGCATGGGACGCTCGAGGAGTCCGGTGATCACCACAGAGAAGGGGGAGCCTTTCTTCGGGCCTGATTACGAGTTCTCTTACGGACGGGTGGATCTAATCAGAAAAGGCGGCCAAGCCACGGTCATGACCATGGGGGCCATGGTGCACCGAGCTGTGGAGGCGTGGTCGAGGCTGAGAGACAAAGGGGTAGAGACAGCCATCATGAATGTGCCTTGCCCCAAGGATATCTCTCGACAAGCACTGGATGAGGCCGCACGGTCGGGTCTCATCATCACCTACGAGGATCATCACGCGGGGACAGGCCTAGGCAGTTGTGTGGCCAACGCCCTTTGCGAGTTCGGCATCCAAACGCGTCTGATCAAACTGGGGATCCGAGCCTATGCCAGCTCCGGGAGGGCCGAGGACCTGTACGAGGAGGCAGGGCTGAGCGTGGGGCAACTGGTGGAGACAGTCCTGAAAGGGCTCAGAGAGGGGTAGGTGCGACGAGGGCGCATCAGGGTGCGCCCTCGTAGAGGCACGAACCCGTCTCATGTCTCAGTTGGCCTGGATGGCCAGGGTGTATCTGCCGGTATCGGCCGCGTCCGAGAAGACCTCAGCGACCAGGAGGCCCCCTGTGGGAAGGCCCGTGAACACATAATGGGCGCTGCTATCGTTCAAGAC
>CAZOXN010000818.1:0-1510 GCA_964583655.1 uncultured Desulfarculaceae bacterium
GGTATGAGGATACCCTGTTAGTCCGGTAAAGTGTTGGCTCATTTTGCGTACCACAGGTGAGAATTCGAGGACGCGGATTGATTAAGGAGATGGATTGATGCCCGTATTTATTGTCTTGCTCGGGCCTCCCGGTGCAGGAAAGGGTACCCAAGCTCAACTTGTTTCGACTACTCTAGGCCTTCCCCATATCTCTTCGGGAGATATTTTTCGAGAAAACCTGAAGATGCAAACTGAGTTGGGGAAACTTGCCCAGGAGTATATGAATCGTGGAGAACTCGTCCCGGATAATCTCACGATCGCAATGATCAAGGAGCGGCTCTCACGACCAGATTGCCGACCAGGCGCCTTGTTGGATGGTTTCCCGCGCACTCCTACCCAGGCTGAAGCCCTGGCAGCGATCCTTGCTGATCTCGGTCCAGAGCCCGGCAATCGGGTAAACGCGGTCCCTTATATCAACGTGCCAGAGGATGTGTTGATTGAGCGACTCACCGGCCGGTGGACCTGTCGCGCCCAGGGGCATATCTTTCATGAGCGGTATAACCCGCCCAAGGTGGCTGGACGCTGTGATATTGATGGCTCCGAGCTTTACCAGCGCGAGGATGACAAGGCAGAGACAGTGAAGCGCCGGATTCGGGTGTATCTGGAACAAACCGAACCCTTGATCGAATACTATCGACAGAGAGGCTTACTGATCGAGGTCAACGGCGCCGAGTCGATTGAGAAAGTTAGCGCAGACCTGCTGGCTGCGCTGACGGGGAAGATCCAGTCCTGATATGAGTTGGGAACGCAGTATTGTCATCAAGAGTGCGCAAGAAATCGCCATTATGCGTGAGGCAGGCAGGATCAACGCTCGCGCTTTGGCGGCAGTTCGCCAGGCAATCCGGCCTGGTGTGACAACGGCTGAGTTGGACGCGATCGCCGAGGAAATCCTTCACAAGCATGGGGCCACGCCTACATTCAAAGGCGTTCCTGGCGCTTATCCATACCCGGCTGCGACAACCATTAGCGTAAACGATGAGTTGGTGCATGGGATTCCAGGGAAACGCAAATTGCGCGAAGGCGATATTGTCTCAGTTGATTGTGGCACTACCTTTGAGGGTTTTATCGGCGACTCGGCGTTTTCGACCGGTGTAGGTGAGATCTCTCCAGAAGCGCAGCGTCTCCTGGAAGTCACTGAACGCTCGCTGTATATTGGGATCGAGCAACTACGGGCCGAGAACCGGGTTGGGGATGTCGGCTATGCCATTGAACAATACGTGGAAAGCCAGGGATATTACCTCACCCGCACGTACACTGGCCATGGGGTTGGAAGGATGATGTGGGAAGGGCCCCAGGTGCCGAATTATGGCACGCGTGGGCGAGGCGCTCTACTGCGCGTGGGGATGACGATCGCCCTGGAACCGATGGTGCTGGTGGGAACTGGGGAGACTCGCGTCTTGCCTGACCAGTGGACGGTGGCTTCAGCAGATGGATCGCTGACTGCTCATTTTGAGCATACGGTGGCCATAAC
>CAZOXN010000819.1:0-1507 GCA_964583655.1 uncultured Desulfarculaceae bacterium
AATCATCGGATAGGAGGAGGTCGGGATGGCCAAGGTGAAGGGCATAGCTCACGTGGGTGTGGCCGTAGAGAGTATCGATGAGGCCTTCGCCCTTTTTCGAGACTACTTCGGGGGGGAACTCCTGTATAAGCGCGAGGTCCCGGCCCAGAAGCAGGTCTCGGGGATGGTCTCCATAGGGGAGTGCAACCTCGAACTGATGGAGCCGGCAGACCCTGAGGCGGTCGTGGCCAAGTACCTGAAGGCGAAAGGCCAGGGGGTCCATCACATCTCCCTGGAGGTGGAGGGCCTAGCCGAGCTCGTGGAAGAGCTGGAGAAGAAGGGGGCGCTGGTGATCGGGAAGTCCCTGGAGGGGGCGAACAAGATCGCCTTCGTGCACCCCAAGAGCGCCGTGGGGATCCTCTTCGAGCTGACGGAAAAGAAGTGAAATGGTCTGGATGGCGAAGGGACACAAGGCACGTGTGACATGGATCTCTCGGTGAACCTGGAGTTCATCTTCAGACCGCGATCCGTGGCCGTCATCGGTGCATCCAACTCCCCCGGCAAGTGGGGAAACTACGTCCTGACGAACATGGTGGCGGGCGGGTTCCAGGGAGAGATATATCCGGTGAATCCCTGCGAGGACCGGATCATGGGGATCAAGGGGTGGAAGGAGATCCGTGACCTCCCCGTCGGGATCGATCTGGCGGTGATCGCGCTGCCAGCCTCCCAGGTCCTGAAGGCTGTCTCGGAGTGCGGCGGCAAGGGGGTCAGGGGGTGCGTGATCATATCGGCGGGTTTTGCGGAACTCTCCCCGGAGGGCAGGGCGCTTCAGGAGGAGATAGGGCGCATCGCTTCCAGATTCGGCATGAGGATCGTGGGGCCCAACTGCAACGGGATCTGGAGCTTCCCGGGGAGGCTCAACCTTGCCTTCGACACGCCGCCGAGGCCAGGCCCCATCGCCTTCCTCTCACAGAGCGGCACCTTCGGCGTCTCCATGGCCAACATGGCATCCCGGAGCGGGTACGGGGTCGGTTTCTTCGTGCACCTGGGCAATCAGGCCGATGTGAGCTTCGCTGACTGCCTGGACTACTTCTGCGAGGATGAAACGGTCGGCGCCATCGTCTGCTACATGGAAGGGGTCGGAGGCGGAAGGAGATTCTTCGAGTCTGCGAGGCGGACCACCGGGGAGAAACCGGTGGTCCTGTTCAAGGGCGGGACGAGCGAACCAGGCAAACGGGCCATCCTCTCTCACACCGGTTCTCTCTTTCAAGACGTCGGGCTCTTCGAGGGGATGTGCAGGCAGGCAGGGGTGATATTGGCCCGGGAGCCGTTTCGCTCCTTCGAGATGGCCCACGCCTTGGTCTCTCAGCCATATGCAGCGGGCACCAATGTGGCCATAGTCTCCGGAGGAGGGGGCTTCTGCGTGACCGCCACCGATGCCTGCAGCAAGCTGGGGTTGAGGGTACCTCCTTTGGATCCTGAGACGCGAGGCATTTTGAGAAAGTTCATCTCTCCAGTGGCCCCGGAG
>CAZOXN010000820.1:0-1505 GCA_964583655.1 uncultured Desulfarculaceae bacterium
TTGTAGACCTTCTTCCCGGGGTCTGCCTGGCATCCCACACTGGACACACGGCTGGACCTCGCTTGAAAGATCCGAGCACGCGGGCCAACTGCAACGACATGAGGACTGGAAAAGCGGTGCAATATCCTTCACTTGCCCACATCAGGGCCCCCGACGCAGCGCGTAGACCGATTACTTTAAGCGGGGCAATGATGTTGAAAAGGACGATCTTGTGTGTTAGACATAAAAATGTACTTCATGGCAAGAGCACAGCGGAGGAAGGACTGAGAGATGAAGGCCTTTTTTGGTAAAGAGGTATTGGAGGCGGCTGTTCAGATAGAGCGAAACGGCCAGGCTTTCTATGAGCAAGTATCCCAAAAGTCCGAGGATGAAGGGGTGAGAGAGGTCTTCTCGGACCTGGCTGTGGAGGAAAAGAGACACATCTCCCAGTTCCAAGGTCTATCCGACTGCCTCGTGGATCCCCCCGACAGCATGGAGAGAGAGGACTACGCCCTTTACCTGGACCATATGACGGCCGAGCACGTCTTCAAGGAGGACGGCTCCGGGGAGAGGAAGGCCCGCGAGACCAAGTCAGCAGTGGAGGCAGTGGAATTGGGGATCCAGTTCGAAAAGGACACCCTGTTATTCTTTCACGAATTGCGGCCGCTCGTCCGATCTGAAGAACAGGGGGTCGTGGACCAGCTCATCCTATGGGAAAAGGAACACTTGGTGCGTCTGGTCGGCTTGAAACGCCAGTTGTCTGGTCGGAGTCGTGATGTCTGACGGGAGACCACAGGAGGAGGTCTGTCATGGATAAGTACGAGTGCCAGGTGTGTGGTTATATCTACGATCCCTCTGTGGGGGATCCGGAGGCGAAGGTGGCCTCAGGGACACCGTTTGCGGCCCTGCCGGATGACTGGGTCTGCCCGGTGTGCGGGGCCTCCAAGGATCAATTCCAGAAGGTCTGACCCGAATCTGTTGAACTCGCCCCGTTATTGCTCCATTTAGCGATGCGACGAGGTATGTCATGGCCACGCTGTATGCCATCATCGGGGCCGGGGTGGCTGGGAGCACTGCTGCCCAGGCCGTGCGGGAGACAGACCCTGAGGGGGAGATACGTGTCTTCACGCAGGAGCCGTACGCGTTTTACACGCGGATTCGCCTCCCTGAGCTCATAGCCGGGCGCGTTGCCCCGGAACGCCTCATACTCAAGGGGGAGGCATGGTTCAGGGAAAACAGGATCGACCTGCACGTTGGCGAGAGGGTCACAGAGGTCCGGAAAGACCCGCTGACAGTGGTGAGCAGCAAGGGGACCTATCCCGCAGACAGGATCCTCCTGGCCACGGGTGGTCATGCCTTTGTCCCTCCCTTGCCCGGCTCCGATCTGGAAGGTGTCTTCACCTTGCGGACCATCGATGATGCCCTCAGGATCGCACAAAGGGCCAAAGAGGCCAAGAAGGCCGTGGTGATCGGAGGGGGGCTTCTCGGCCTCGAGGCCGGCAACGGCCTGCGTCTCCTGGGCCTCG
>CAZOXN010000821.1:0-1505 GCA_964583655.1 uncultured Desulfarculaceae bacterium
TCACAGGGGTCCTCCCCACCTCGAGCTCTTCCATCAATCTCCTTTCGGTGAGTGTCTCGCCAGGGGCGTAGGAGCCTTGGAGTATCCCCTCCCTAATCCGCTCCACCACCCACTTGTTGAGCGTCATGGAAGTGTTGCCCTGCAAGGCCGCGGATCCAACTCTCTTGAAGCTTCTCTTCGGCAACGTTCACCCCTCGATCTTGCGTGTCGTATCCGTTATCATATACCAGTTGGTATGTCAATAAAAAAATTCTCTGGGATATTTTCTTGTATGCAAAAAATCGTTGACAACCCCTCCCTTCATGTGCTCTATAATGCGCGGAAGGCAGGCTCCCGCCGTGCGGCCCATGGCTGCTTTCGGCTGGGCTCAGCGCGCCTCAATCATGTCGGGGGAACAGGTAAAGACCTTTGGCCCAGATAACCGATGGGTTGCCTCGGGATTCGCCATGGAGATGACCCTGGGCTCATCGTTCGCTCGCAGCGCCCGCAAGTACGCATCGAAGCTGGCCATCGCCGACGACCAGCGCAGGCTGACCTACCAGCAACTGAACCATCGCGTGAATCGCCTGGCCAACGCGATGCTGGAAATGCGACTCGACAAGGGGCAACGCGCCGCCGTTTTGTCCAACAACAGCACCCACCTCATGGAGATCTATCTGGCCCATCTCAAGCTGGGCGTCGTGACCGTGCCCTTGACCGTTCGAGAGAGCGCGGAGGGGATCGTCAGACAGGCCCGATTGAGTTGCCCCCGTTTCCTGCTTTTTCACGTTCGGTTCGCGGAAATGGCGCAAAGGCTCTCGATGGAACTCCCATGCATAGAGAAGGCGTTCTCCTTCGGGGGGAGGCCCCCTGAATTCGCGTTGGACCTGGAGACCCTCATCCAGCAAGGCAGCTCCGCCGAGCCCCCGGAGAGGGCAAGGGAGGCAGATGATGCGTTCATCATGTTCACCGGTGGGACTACCGGGGCACCGAAGGGCGCAATACTCACCCACAAGAACCTCCTGTGGAACGCCATCTGCAAGATCGCGAAGAATAGATCCCCTGCCCCGCAGGACATCATCTATTACCCCATGCAGATGTATCACAGCGCGGCCATGAGCCGTTTTCTGGCATACATGTACGCCGGGGGGACCTTCATAGGCAGCCCCTCCTTCGATCCAGAGAGATATCTGGCCATGGTCGAGCGCGAGAGGGCCTCTGCAATAGTGGGAAACACTGCCATCTGGAAGATGCTCCTGGAGATTCAGAGGACGCGACGTTTCGACACGAGTTCCATACGGAACTGGGTGCACTCGCAGGGCCCCCTGGACCCGGCGCTTCGCGAGGAAGTGCAAGGGCTTCTCTTTCCCAGGGCGGAGGGATTCGTGACCTACGCCCTGACCGAGGCATCCCCCGGGGTCACCATCCTCAAGCCCGAGGACAGGCCTTGCCATTGGAGCAGCGTCGGAAGGCCGTACATGTGCACCGAGGTGAGGATCGCTGCCCCCGGAGAGGATCGACCCCTT
>CAZOXN010000822.1:0-1504 GCA_964583655.1 uncultured Desulfarculaceae bacterium
ATATCGCCGACACAGTTCCGACGGCATAGGTCAAGACCGCCGCAAAAATCGCGACAGAAACCGGTAACACACCGATGGCCACAGGGCGATTGCGCTTGCTGGGGTGCTGGCGATCGGCCTCCACATCCACCACATCATTGAGGATATAGACCGCGCTGGAAAGCAGGCAAAAGATCGCAAAACCAGCCAGCACCCGCATCAGAGCCGGCGGGTTGGTGAGCTGGCCATCAAAGATCAGTCCAGCAAACAGGAACCCGTTCTTGGGCCACTGCCTGGGCCGCATCGTTTTTAGCAGGGCAATGAGCATGCGGCAATGATAGCATAAAAAAGTGTAGGAGCAAGGGGAGCGCTGCTCCATCCATACAAAAACACGGTGATACAATACTGGCATGGCGAAAATACGGTTGGATGTATGCATGGTAGAACATGGCCTGGCGGAAAGCCGTTCCCTGGCCCAGCGGCTCATTATGGCCGGCCAGGTGCGGGTGAATGGGCAAGTGGCCTGGAAACCTTCCAGCTTAGTCGATCCCTCGGTCAAGATCGAGGTAGACAGCGGCCCACGTTACGTATCCAGAGGGGGAGATAAGCTGGAAGCCGCCTTACTGGCCTTTCAGCCAACCGTTTCCGGGCGGGTGTGTGCAGATGTGGGCGCCTCTACGGGTGGGTTCACGGACTGCCTGCTTCAACACGGCGCAACCCGGGTCTATGCTATCGATGTTGGGCATGGCATCCTGGATTGGAAACTACGCCAGGACCCGCGTGTCGTGGTCATGGAGGACACCAATGCCCGTTATCTCGAGCGTCTGCCGGAGCCAGTGAGCCTGGTCGCTATCGATGTCTCCTTTATCTCCCTTAGAACATTGCTGCCGGTTGTGAAGAACTGGTTTGGAGAACAATGGGATAGAACCGGGCAAGGCGAAGTGGTTGCAGGCGAGGTCATCGCCTTGATCAAACCCCAGTTCGAAGCGGGGCGGAAGCTAGTATCCAAAGGCAAAGGGGTAGTGCGCGATCCCGCGATCCACAAGCAGGTGTTGGACGATATATTGGCATTTGCCCAACAGGCCGGTTATAAGCCGAGTGGTTTGATCCAATCCCCGCTGCTCGGACCCAAGGGGAATATCGAGTTCCTGGCCTATCTGGTTCTTGCGGCCGGGTGGTAGTGAATGTGAACCTGGCGAAGGAACTGGATATTTTTATGCAAGACCGTTTCCACCTGGGAGGCGATCTCATCCCCCTCTTTGAGAGTTAGTGCGCCGTCGATGCCGATGGTCAGGTTGACCACCAGATATGGCCCAAACCGGTGTGCATGCACCTGTTCGACCGCAATCAAACCAGGAGTGTTTTTCAGCAACTCCTTGATCTGCGTCTCCAACTCTTCACTGGGCACCGCGTCCATCAACTCGACGGAAGCTTCGTGCAAGATTTCAATACCCGTGCGCAAAATCAATAACGAGACCAACGCGCCTGCCAGGGGATCGACCCAAGGATATCCCTGCCGGCCCAA
>CAZOXN010000823.1:0-1502 GCA_964583655.1 uncultured Desulfarculaceae bacterium
GCATTGGAGCAGGAAGGCAGACGCTGCGGACTTCTTCGATCTCAAGGGCGCCCTGGAGGGTCTCCTGGAGACCCTCCAAGTCCCGGGGATATCTTTCGGTGACGAGGGCTCGCCTCGATTCCTCAAGGCAGGATGTCGTGCCACGGTCTTTGCGGGTCAAGAGCCGATTGGATGTGTGGGGGAGGTCGCCCCAACCGTGGCCGAGAGTTGGGAGTTGGGGCAGAGGGTGATGATCTTTGAGTTGGACTTCGAGTGCCTAGCTCGTCTCGGTCGCCTGGAACATAGATTCCAGCCCCTCCCGAGGTTCCCGGAGGTCACCCGCGATATCTCCATCGTGGTGAGGCGGGAGGTCCGCGCCGGCGACATCCTTGAGGAGATCGAAGGTCTGGGACAGAGATGGCTCCAAGAGGCCTACCCGTTCGATCTCTTCTCCGATCCCAAAAGGATACCACCTGGCCACAAGAGCCTGGCTTTTCGATTGGTGTATCGTTCTGCCGATCGAAGTCTGACCGACGAAGAAGTGAACGACGAGAGGTCTCGAGTGGTGGAGGCCCTTCAGAGGAGATTCGGGGCTAGATTGAGGGGCTGACGGTCGAGGGATTCAGGGGCCATGATGAGAGGTGCAGGTGGAGAGGCTTCCTTCTTGGAAGCATCGGCCTCGTGGGGCAACCCCTTGTTCGGCGGGTTTCGAACCCGCCCCTGCGTCCCGACCTATACTGGACCCATCGACGGTGAGCGGGCACTCCCGCGCTTCGCGGGATCGAAAGCCGAGCGTTTTTGCCTGGGCGAAGAGGGAGGGGGCGAGCACCTGCCTGTGCGTCGCACGCAGACAGGTCCCCCGGCGGCCAAATCCTTCGGAAAATCGAGGGCCTAAGACTTGAAGCGAAGGAAGATGCCGCCACCGCCCGTGGGGAATTGCGCGGATCCTGAGCCTTAAGTCGTTTTTCCTGCATCCTGGGAGAGGACTTCTTGGGGAGGGGGCCATGACGAAAGCGGACATCGTCGAGCAAGTGTACCGGAAGATAGGGTTTTCCAAGAAAGAGTCGGCGGAAATCGTGGACCTCGTGTTCGAGATCATCAAGGAGACCTTGGAGCGTTCCGAGAACCTGAAGATATCCGGCTTCGGGAGTTTTGTGGTTCGACAGAAGAGGGCGCGCCGAGGTCGAAACCCTCAGACTGGCGATGAGATCCAGATCACGCCCAGGAGGGTCCTTACGTTCAAGCCCTCGCTCGTGCTCAAGAAGGCCATCAACGCTGGCATGTAGGGCCATGCTTGACTCGGTGCCTTGATAGCAAGGCCATAGCGCGTGCGGAGCCCGAGAGCTCCAGGGTGGCTCTTGTCGGGCCAATAGGGTTGGGTCTCCGAGGGCCAAAGGGCCCTGCAGAGGCCGAGGCTGCAAAGGGCGCTTCCAAACGGAGGCACTGGTCATGGAAGCCATCAATATCCCGGAGAAGCTCTATTACAAGATAGGCGAGGTCAGTCGGATCGCTGGGGTGGAGCC
>CAZOXN010000824.1:0-1501 GCA_964583655.1 uncultured Desulfarculaceae bacterium
AGCTCTGAGAGGGCCCCTGCCGTCTCCACTCCTGTGGGACCCGCTCCTGCCACGGCCAGGGTCAGCAGGGCCTGGCGGGCCTCGTGGCTCCGGGCTGTTCCGGCCTGCTCGAAACAGCGAAGCACATGATTACGGATGCGTATGGCATCCATGAGTTTCTTCAGGGGCAAGGCGTGAAGCTCCATACCTGGAATTGGGGGAAACCATGTCCTAGCCCCCACGGCCAATACCAGGTGATCGTATCTCACTTCTCCCGCGCTGGTCTTGACTGTCCTTGCGGCAAGGTCAACACCCTCAACCTTGGCCATGAGAAACTCGAAGTTCCTCTGCCTGGCCAGGATGGACCTTATGGGCTTTGCTATCTGCTCCGGCTCCAGGCCTGCCGTGGCCACCTGGTAGAGGAGGGGCTGGAAAAGGTGATAGTTGTTCCGATCTATCAGGAGCACCCTTGCATGGGCACGGGCCAGGGTCCTCACGGCCCTGAGCCCCCCGAACCCCCCACCCACAACCACAACGGTCTTCTCCCACCGGTTCATGTCTAACTCCCTTACATGAGTTTAGCGCAACTAGCCCAACAAGTGTGGCCCAAGTGACGCTACCCAAAACAAGTATGACCACAGTTGGGTAAATTTACCCAAAGGCGTTGTGACCGAATCCTTCCCATCCACTGCCCGCAATGAAGAGATCTCCCTCCACACCGGACAAGTGTGCGGATCCAAGTCCTTCTCGGCAACAAATCACAAGGCGGGACTACTTTCCGGGTTCACCGGGTGAGCACAAGACCGATGGGTCCGTTTCCCTGAGCAGGGGTGGGTCATTTCAACTGAGCGTCAAGGAATACGGAACCCACCCGCAAGCGTTGCATGCCACCTCGATTTTTTTGGAGTTTTCGTTGGGTATATTGATATACTCCTCTGCAGCACTCTCGCCTCTCGTTCGGCTCTTGACGGAGATGCCTATTACCTCCCCCGTGTAGGGGTTACGCGCGATGATATCTATTCTTGTATGGTCCAAAAAAGCGCACTCAAATCCATACTTCGAGAGCCCCCAGAACGGTGGCCTCCCCGAAGTCCCCTACGATTCTTGCACGTCGTGTGCTTTTTTAAATCCCATCTTTGACACTTGTTGTTGTAAGTGGTTGACATCATTGGGGTCAGTTTGGTCATTCGTGACTACATGTCATGTAAGTAGTTGAGATTGTATGACTTTCTCCGGAACAGGGATTTGGGCCGCATGGAGTATCTGCCGCATGCGATCCTCAACAGTGGTGGTGAGCACAACAGACTGATTGCCCAGCCGCGAGCGGATCGCCTTGAGCTGGGACAGAATGCCAAGGGCCCTTTGGGGCGAAAGCTTGAGATTGGCCCTCTCACAGTAGATCCCCATCACCTTCTGCAGAAGATAGGCTAGAACACAGATCACCACATGAGCCCTGACCCTTCTGTCCGTCCAATGGAAGATGGGGCGCAGCTTGAGGGGATCCTTCAAGATGCGAAACGCC
>CAZOXN010000825.1:0-1500 GCA_964583655.1 uncultured Desulfarculaceae bacterium
CACCTGCAGCGGTCGGAGGGCCTCCACCACATCGTCGAGCTGCCTCCTGCTGGCTCCCGGCCAGCAGAGCACCACCCCGTGAAGGCCCCGGAGCCGCCCCTTCCCCTCCAGGACCTCCGGGACGGTGTATACCCGGACATCGCTCACCCTAAGACCCCTGTCCCAGTTCTCCCGGGTGGGATCAACTATGGCCACCGGCACGAACCGTGCGGACTGGTCACTGAGCATCTCCTTGACCAGGGGCTGAACCCGCTCAAGGGGACCCACCACGAGCACCCGCTTCAACTGTGCGACGCGGGCCAGCGGCAACAGGCTCTCCTTGAGGTTGCGGCTCACGAGTCGGATCCCGCCCGTAAGAACTATGCACAAGACCAGATCCAGGATGTACACCCGCTCGGGCATGCGCACCGTATCCCAGACGATCCCCACCAAGGCGACCAAGACGCTTCCGATGCACGTGGCCCGAATTATGTTCAAGATGTCCGGGAAGCTGGCGTATCGCCAAAGACCGTGGAAAAGGTCGTACTTCCAGAAGAGGGCGGTTCGCACGGCCAGAAGGAGCGCCAGGGACGTAAGGGGCTCGGGTGGGCTCTCCATCCCCTCCACTGCCTCCCGCAGCATCGCATAGGCGGCAATGGCACTGCCTGCGAAGAGCACCAGGTGGATGGCCAAATTCACCCAGATCCGGTAACGCAGGATCAATCGGCCCATGCCGCCCTTCTCGGAGGACTCGAACAGACCAGCAATGGCCCTGTGCAAAAACGCCATGATGAACTCGACAAAGCGCAGAATCACCGGATTCCCTATGGGAGATACTCTTCCAGGAGCTTGGCCATGCGCGCTGCGAACCCATCCAGCATTCTGCGCGCCTCTGTTTCGTCCTGGTTGGAACTCAGGGGGGTCACCAACCGCACCAGAGCCCCGTCTGTGCGTCTGCGCCAGAGGCCGTCCCAGACCATGTAGAACTTGGCCTCGAACTCGTTGGTGAAGTTGCGCCCCCGTCCCTGGTACCAGAAATAGGCCATTTGCAACGCGCCGTTTTTGGAGATGATAAGCTCGTTGATTCTGAGCCCGCTGTCAAAAGACCCACTCTGGGTTTCGGCTGGAATGCGCCTGACCCGGTCCGACTGCACGAACCACCCCCCCCCCGGCAGACAGAGCCTCGGGGAGTGGATGAAATCCCCGGCCTTTCTTTGGTACTCGTAGTAGGCCACGTAGAAGTTGACAGGCCTTTCCCCTTCCTTGTGGTAGTCGATGATCACATACTCCTGCCCCCCGACCTGCTTCCAGATCTCAGGGTCCATGGCATCCCGCTGCCCGGACCAGCCGTCCACAGAGAGGGGAAACCCCTCCAAGGGCTTCTTCAGTTGAAGGCGCGGCACATTCCCCAAGGAGGCGACGGCCCATGGGGTGGCCACGATCAGTCCCAGAGCGAGCCCGGTGGCAGCCCAGGAAAATGAGGTGCGCTTCGGTGTCGCCTCAAAAACGACTAGTTGGGTG